>NZ_DKJH01000009.1:0-16365 GCF_002454655.1 Methylophilus sp. UBA6697 | reverse complement strand
GTCTTGTTCTTTGCCTTCTTTCTTATGGACAAGCATAAGAAAGAATGGTCGCCGGAAAGGCGAAAAGAAACCTCCCAACCAAAACACACACCTAAGAATTACCTTTTCAAGCGCCCCAACTCACATGCAAACCCCACCAACAAAAAACCCACGCAATGCGTGGGTTTTTCTACTTAATGGTGATGCACCTGCGTCCCCGGCTTCAACTTATATTTAGCCCCGCAATACGGACAAGACACCTGCCCGGTTTTCGCCACATCCAAAAACACTCTTGGATGTGCATCCCATAAAGGCGTATCTTTGGTTGGGCAATGCAATGGCAAGTCTTTGCCGTCTACTTCAAACTCTTTGACATCAGACATTCAAACTCTCCAGCAAACAGGCGCGTAATTGATTAAACCTTATAAATTAAACCAATGTCAGCCAATGTGCGTACTTGGCATTTTTGCCTTTCACCACATCGAAATACAGGCTTTGCAGTTTTTCGGTGATCGGGCCACGAGTGCCTTCGCCAATCGCACGGTTATCCAGTTCACGGATAGGTGTGACTTCAGCAGCGGTGCCGGTAAAGAAGGCTTCGTCAGCGCTATACACTTCATCACGCGTAATGCGTTTTTCGATCACTTCCAGGCCCAGCTCGACTTTCGCCAGGTGGATGATGGTGTCGCGGGTGATGCCTTCCAGCGCCGAGGTCAGGTCTGGCGTATACAGCTTGCCGTTACGGATGATGAAAATGTTTTCACCGGAACCTTCAGCGACGAAACCGTCTACGTCCAGCAACAAGGCTTCCTGGTAACCATCTTGTGCGGCTTCCTGGTGGGCCAGGATGCTGTTCATGTAGTTGCCGTTGGCCTTGGCCTTACACATGGTGATGTTGACGTGGTGACGTGCAAATGAAGACGTCTTCACGCGGATACCTTTGGTGATGGCTTCTTCACCCATGTATGCACCCCAGCTCCAGGCGCCGACAATCACGTGCGTGGACAAGGTTTTGGCAGAAATACCCATGGCTTCTGCACCGTAAAACGCCATTGGGCGCAGGTAGGCAGATTCAAGTTTGTTTTCACGCACCGCAGCTTTTTGCGCTTCAGAGATCGTCTCTTTATCAAACGGCATTTTCATGCCCAGAATATGCGCGCTGCGGAATAAGCGGTCGGTATGCTCTTTCAGGCGGAAAATAGCGGTGCCTTTGTCAGTTTTGTAGGCGCGCACGCCTTCAAACACGCCCATGCCATAGTGCAAAGTGTGGGTTAACACGTGGGTAGTGGCATCACGCCAGTTGACCATTTTGCCGTCGTACCAGATAACGCCGTCACGGTCTGCCATCGAACTCGGTATTGCCATTTAAACTCGCCCTTAATCCGTCAGTCATCAAAAACCAGTATTGTAAACTAATCTGCGCCCTTTTCGCCTATGCTAGAATCCATTTCAATGATGATTTACAAGGATTTTTTGCATGCAACTGCGTTTTAAGTGGGTTTACCTGGCCTTCGTACTGCTGGCCACACTATTGACCGCCTGCCAGCAAGGCGGTTCTGCCAGTTTTATCGGCACCGATTTGACCGGCACCCAGTTTGGCAAGCCGCTGTCCCTGACCGACCATACCGGCACGTTGCGCAGCATGAATGACTTTAAAGGCAAGGTGGTAGTGCTGTTCTTTGGTTACACGCATTGTCCTGACGTTTGTCCGACCACCATGTCTGACCTGAAAAAAACCATGCAATTACTGGGAGAAAAATCCAACGACGTGCAGGTGCTGTTTGTCACAGTCGACCCGGAACGTGACACACAGGAAGTGCTGGCGCAGTTTGTGCCGGGCTTTGACCCGCGATTTATCGGCTTGCGCGGCACAGAAGCCGAAGTCGCCGCCAACCTAAGTGAATACAAAGTGTATGCCGCCAAAGTCAGCGAGCCGGGCAAATCCGGCTACACCATGGACCACAGCGCAGGCCTGTATGTCTTTGATAAAACCGGCGCACCGCGTATCTACCTCGGTTATGGCGAAAAACCGGAAAATATTGCCCATGATTTACAGTTGTTGCTGTAAGCCTTGAATGCTGTCAGGAACCCCTCCCTCCAACCACATCAAGAACGATTTTCATTTAGATTTTTATTTAAAATACCATTTAAAATCAAATAGTTACGTTAATATTTTTAATTGCATCATTTCTGTTTTCCTGTATGATGGCTGCATCAAAAATGCACACAGGAGCCGACAATGAAAGGCGATAAAAAAATTATAGACATTTTGAATGACCTGCTGGCGGGCGAATTATCCGCCACCGACCAATACCTCATTCACGGTGAAATGTATGCTGACATGGGCCTGAGCGTGATCTCAGAGCGCATTCTGCATGAGTCCTTACATGAACGTGAGCATGCTCGCGCACTAATCCAACGCATTCTGTTCCTCGAAGGCAAACCCAACCTGGCCAAGCGCGATGCGCTCAACATTGGCAAAGACGTGAAGTCCATGCTGGAGTCTGACCTGGCGCTGGAATATACCGTGGTCAAACACCTGAAAAAAGCCATTGAGGCTTGTGAGCAAGCACAGGACTTCGTCAGCCGCGAAATGCTGCTGGTGCAGCTGGATGACACCGAAATGGATCATGCTTACTGGCTCGAAAAACAACTGAGCCTGATCAAACTGGTCGGCATGGAAAACTACTGCCAAAGCCAAATGAATAACAGCCCGGCGGCAGGATAAGGAGTTCGCATGAAAGGCGATAAACAAATCATCGTCACCTTAAACAAGGTGCTTAAAAATCAACTGACCTCAATTAACCAGTACTTTTTACATGCGCGCATGTTTAAAAAATGGGGTTTGGAAAAACTCAACGATTACCAATACAAGCAATCCATCCGCGTGATGAAAGAAGCCGATGAAGTGATTGAACGCATTTTGTTTCTGGATGGTCTGCCCAACTTGCAAAACCTGGGCAAGTTGCTGATTGGCGAAGACGTGGTGGAGTGCCTGCAAGGCGACCTCAGCTTCGAAAAAGAAGTGCAACACCCGCAACTGGTAGAAGCCATTGCTGAAGCAGAAAAACTGCAAGACTACGTGACGCGCGATTTGCTGACCGAGTTGCTGGAAGCCTGCGAAGAAGCCGTCGACTGGCTGGAAACCCAGCAACGCCTGATCACAGACGTGACCTTGCCAAATTACCTGCAATCGCAGATTGAGTCCGACTAACCCCCGGCCTGCATATAAGCTGTTGAATTAAGCCGCGAAAGCGGCTTTTTTCTTGGCTGTCAGGAACCAATTTAACCTTGACAAACTCTCAATAAATGATAATAATTATCATTAGTAATCCTAGAGAGGCAATATGTACGTTTGCGTGTGTAATGCAGTAACTGAGCGTCAAGTTCACCAGGCGGTGAGAAATGGTGCAAAAACCGTGAAGCATTTGAAAGAACAATTAGGCGTTGGAGCGGAATGCGGCAAATGTGCCAGCTGCGCGAAGGCCTGCCTGAAAGAAGCGCACGCAGAACAGCATCCTGGCCTGGTTAAAAAACTGATTCAGTTAACACCCGTACAATTGGGCGCTGCCTGATTCATCCAGTTTCAAAAAAAGGGGCTTCGGCCCCTTTTTATTTCACCAAACATGCTTTGCTGCTAGCCGCATTGCCTACTACAATCTGCGCTTGTCCATCATTCCCTCATAGGCATGGCAAACCCCTCAAACACCAAATTAGACTGGCGCACATTAGTTCTACTATTGCTACCGCCGCTGTTCTGGGCCGGTAACTTTATCGCCGGGCGCGCTGTCAGCGCCGATGTCCCGCCAGTGGCGTTATCACTGATCCGCTGGGGGCTTGCCACACTCTGCCTGCTACCGTTTGCACTCAAGCCTTTTTTACGTGATCGCACCCACTACCTGGCTTATCGCTGGCACGTGCTGGGCACAGCTGTTACTGGCGTTGCCACCTTTAACTTGCTGGTATATTGGGGCTTGCACACGACCAGCGCCACCAATGGCATTATCCTTAATTCATTTATTCCATTCCTGGTGGCAATTTTTGGCTTTCTGCTTTATCGGCAACATTTGCCGGGCAATCAATTATTCGGGCTACTGGTTTCACTCGCTGGTGTACTCACCGTCGTGTCTCACGGCGATTTGCAGGTACTACTCACACTGGCCTTTGCACCCGGCGACATAATTATCTTTTTAGCCATGATTTGCTGGGCACTATTCACTGTGTGGCTGAAACAGATTCCTGCCACGATAGACCGCAGCGGACTGATGCTCTGCCAGGTGCTCATCGCTTTAGCATTGCTGCTACCGCTCTATGTTTGGGAAAGCCAAACCACCACTGCCCATATCGAGCACGCGCAGACCATATGGACGCTGCTATATATCGGCATTTTCCCGTCAGTGATTGCCTTTCTAGCCTATGCAAAAGCGGTCAGTCTGGTGGGCTCGGTGCGTGCCAGTGTCTTTATTCATGCCATGCCGATTTTTGGCTCGCTGCTTTCCAGCCTGCTGTTAAAAGAGCCTTTTCATGGCTATCAACTGATGGGCATGCTGACCATCTTTTGCGGTATCTGGCTAGCAAACAGGCAGGCAAACACATCCCCCACCAAACTTTAAACATTGAAAAAGGTCTGTTTTTATAGACCAGCTTTGACAGCCTATTTACCCATGAGGAGAAATGAAATGTCGATCACGCTTAATCCGGCTCTCGACCTGGTTTTGGAAAGAGAAGTCGATGTATCCCCAGCGGAAATCTGGCAGGCGTGGACAACGCCTGAGCACCTTAAAACCTGGTTCTGTCCACGCCCCTGGAAAACAGTAGACTGCGAAATCGACCTGCGGCCAGGCGGAGTCTTCCGCACCACGATGCAATCTCCGGAAGGGCAGAGTTTCCCTAACAGAGGCTGCTATCTGGAGGTCATCCCCAACCAGAAATTGACTTGGACTAATGCCCTTGAAGCCGACTTCAGGCCGGTAAAAATTCCCGAGCAAACGCCTGGACATGAGTGTGCTGAACTGATGATGACGGCCAGCATTGTATTGACGCCTACAGCTCGCGGGACGTTATATACAGCGTACGCCTTGCATGCAGATGCCACGTCTAAACAACGTCACGAAGCCATGGGATTTCAGGAGGGTTGGGGAATCGTACTCGACCAGCTAGTGGCCGAAATCAAAAAAGCCAGGTAAACGGCAATACACTCAGGCCATACGATGCAATATTGGCGACAGCGCTTTTAAATCCTTCTCGGCCTGCACATAGCGTGGGAACAGGCTGGCCTGTACGGCATAAAACCTGGCCGAATGGTTCATTTCTTTCAAATGTGCCATTTCGTGGCAAACGACATATTGAATGACATGGGGCGGCGCTTGAATCAAGCGCCAGTTCAAGCGGATTTGCTTGCGGCTATTGCAACTGCCCCAGCGCGACTTGGCATTGGAAAGCCCGACGGCGCTGACTTTCTCGCCCATTTGCGCGGCGATAAGTTCTACCCTACGCGTAAAATCCGGTAGCGCTTGTTGCGCGTACCATTGCAATACTTTGCGTGCGACAAAGGCTGGCTGGTCGATCTGCGGCGACCTGACCAACAACTGGTTGCCTTGTAGCGTCACCGCTTTATTGGTGGCATGGTGTTGTAGCGTCAACACGATATCCTGCCCCATAAATAACAGCGGCTCGCCATCCTGCCATTGCATGGGCGCGACCTGATTGGCTTCACGCAAGGCCAGCTTTTGCTGTATCCAGCCGGATTTTTCTAATAGGACTTGCTGCAGCTGCGTGGCTGAAATACGTTTTGGGGCGTGTACCACCAGGCCATTGGCGGTGATTTTAAGGCCGATGGTTCTGCGTGCGCGCAGGTCGAGCAGGTATTGGATGCTTTGCCCATTGGGCAATTGCAAGCGTTGCTCAATCACAGGTTCAGCATCTCGGCTTCAATCCAGTCTTCAACCTGTTTATTGACCGCATCGGGCTTGAGGCCTTTGGTATCAATTGGCTGGCCGATGACCACCTGGATCACACCTGGATATTTAAGGATGGAATTTTTGCGCCAGAAGCGCCCGGCATTATGTGCGACCGGCACTACGGTGGTTTCGCTATGCGATGCCAGCCAGGCACCACCGATATGATATTTACCACGATGGCCAGGTGCCGTACGCGTACCTTCCGGAAAAATCACCACACTTAACCCTTGCCGCAAACGGTCTTTGCCATTGTTGACCAGTTTTTTCAATGCCTCGCGGCCAGCACTGCGGTCAATGGGGATCGCATCCAGCGCCCAGAATGCCCAGCCCAGAAAAGGGATCATCAGCAACTCTTTTTTCATCACCCAGATTTGCGGCGGAAAAATACACTGCAAGCCTATGGTCTCCCAGGCGGACTGATGTTTAGCCAGAATAATATGCGCGCTGGCAGGAATATGCTCACGCCCGGTCACTTCATAATGCAAATTGCACGTCACCTTGAGCCACCACAATACACTATACGCCCAGCCACTGACCCAACGCGAACGCGTCACTGCCGGTAGCGGAATCAGCAAAATCGCCAGTAATGAAAATGGAATTGTCAGTGCAAACAACCCCACATAAAACAGCAAGGCGCGCACATACAACACGGCTTTTTGCATTATTTGTCACCTGCAATAATGTCTTGAACAGCCGCCGCCAGATCGGCAACAACGATGGTACTCTCGGGGACATCAGCCAGGTTATAGGTTTCTTCGCCCTTACCCGTGCGCACCAGGTAGGGCTGACAACCGGCTTTGGCAAACGCCTGCAAGTCTCGCAACGCATCGCCTACCCCAGGCACCCTGGTCAGCTCGACATTAAAACGGCGGCTGATCTCCTCCAGCATACCGGTATTGGGCTTGCGGCAATCGCAATGATCGTCGGCGGCATGCGGGCAGTAAAACACGGCATCAATGCGGCCGCCCACTTGCGCCAGCGCTTTATGCATTTTGTCGTGAATGGCATTCAGCGTGGCCATATCGAAATAGCCACGCGCAATGCCGGATTGATTGGTCGCCACGGCTACGCGATAACCATGCTGATTGAGCCGCGCAATCGCTTCCAGGCTGCCAGGAATCGGAATCCACTCGTTGGGATTCTTGATAAAGGTCGCGCTGTCGCGGTTAATCACGCCGTCACGGTCAAGAATGACTAATTTCATGCATAAACTCCTGACGGCAAGAGGTTAACTGGCCAACTTGGACAAGTCAGCGACACGATTCATGGCCTGATGCAAGGTCGCCAGCAAGCCCAGACGATTGGCTTTTAATGCCGGATCATCTGCATTCACCATCACGGCATCAAAGAACGTATCGACTGGGGCCTTCAACACCGCCAGCGCTTGTAAAGAACCCGTGTAATCGCCGGTTTCAAACAGCTGATCTGCTTTAGGCTTGGTCGCTACCAGCGCCTGATGCAAGGCTTGTTCAGCAGGCTCTTGCAATAACTCAGCCTTCACTTCGGCTTTCACGTCGCCTTCCACCTTTTTCAGGATATTAGACACACGCTTGTTAGCAGCCGCCAATGCTGGTGCTTCGGCCAGGTTGGCAAACGCCTGTACCGCGCTCAAACGACGAGGCACTTCAGCCAACTGATTCGGTGACAATGACAATACCGCATCGACTTCTTGCGCACTCGCGCCCTGGTCACGCAGGTTCACCGCCAAGCGGTCAAAACAGAAGGCTTTGATAGCTTCAGCCACTTCTTGGCTACCATTAAACACACTCAGGGTTTGTGCAATCAACTGGTCAAAAGCTAATGGCAAATCGGTTTCCATCAGCATGCGCAAAATGCCCAGTGCCTGCCTACGCAAGGCAAACGGATCCTTGTCACCCGTCGGTTTTTCACCGATGCTGAACAGGCCAACCAGCGTTTCCAGTTTATCGGCCAAAGCCACGACCACACCGACCTGGCTACGCGGTAATTCGTCACCGGCAAAGCGTGGACGGTAATGGTCTTCAATCGCATAGGCCACGTCATCGGCCAAGCCTTCATGCTGGGCGTAGTAACGGCCCATAATGCCCTGCAACTCGGGGAACTCACCGACCATATCGGTCAGCAAGTCAATTTTGGACAAACGTGCGGCTTGTGCCACTTTAGCGACAAAACCGTCACCACCAATCTGCTGGGCAATGGCAGAAGCAATCGCCACCACGCGCTCATTGCGCTCACCTTGTGAGCCGAGTTTGTTGTGGTAAACCACCTTACCCAGGCCTGGCAAACGGCTTTCCAGCGTCTTCTTACGGTCCTGGTCGAAGAAGAATTTAGCATCGGCCAAACGTGGACGCACCACACGCTCATTACCACCAATGACCTTACTGGCATCGGCTGGATTGATGTTAGAGACGATTAAAAATTTATTCGTCAGTTTGCCACTCGCATCCAGCAACGGGAAGTATTTCTGGTTGGCCTTCATGGTCAGGATCAGGCACTCTTGCGGCACGGCCAGGAACTCTTCTTCAAACTGGCCGAGCAATACGTTAGGACGTTCCACCAGCGCAGTGACTTCATCCAATAAGGCATCGTCTTCAATCGGCTTCAGGCCCTGTTTATCAGCCGCAGCTTGCAGCTGCTTTACAATTTCGGCACGACGCGCATCAAAACTGGCAATCACCGCCCCTTCGTCCGCCAATTGCTGGGCATAGGTATCGGCAGAGGTGAGCGTGACCACAGGCTGCTTCGCCTCGAAGCGATGCCCTTGTGTGGTGTTGCCCGCAGATAAGCCTAATACTGAGATCGGCACGACCTCGTTGCCATGCAAGGCCACCAGGCCATGTGCCGGACGCACAAAATTCACGCTCTGCCAGCCATCATTGATTTGATAGGTCATGACTTTAGGAATAGGCAATTTTGCCAACGCCTCATCAATGGCCTTTTGCAAACCCTCGGACAATGTTGCCCCAGCTTGCGTAGCATCCAGGAACAGGATATCGGCCTTGCCGTCGTGCTCTTTGCGCAGCTTGGCAACTGCGCTTTCATCCTCACCCAATGCCTGCAATTTCTTCAGCAAAGCAGGCGTCGCGTTGCCATTGGCATCCAGGCCCACGGTGGCGGGCATCAGCTTTTGCGCGACTTGCTTGTCTGCTGCTTTGGCAGACACATTAGTGATATGCGCCGCTAAACGACGCGGGGAGGCAAACGTTGTGACCGTACCATCCACCAGCAAACCAGAGGCCGTTAAGCTTTCTGCCAACACGCCACTGAAAGATTCGCCCAGTTTTTTCAATACTTTTGGTGGCAGCTCTTCTACAAATAATTCAACTAACAGGTTGCGGGTACTCATGCGGCGGCTTTCTTGTTTTGTTCGGCTTGTTCGCTCTCAATTTTGGCGATGACTTCATCAGCCCAGGCTTTAGGTGCCATCGGGAAGCCCAGTCGGGCGCGGCTATCGAGGTAACTGGCGGCCACAGCGCGGGCCAGGTTACGGATACGGCCAATATAAGCCGCACGCTCGGTAACGGAAATGGCACCACGCGCATCCAGCAGGTTAAAGGTATGCGCCGCTTTCAATACTTGCTCGTAAGCAGGTAAAGCCAGTTTTACTTCCATCAGGTGCTTGGCCTGTTTTTCATAAGCATTAAACGCAGTGAACAGGAAGTCAGCATCCGAGTGCTCAAAGTTATACGTCGACTGCTCAACTTCGTTCTGGTGAAACACATCCCCATATTTCACACCGGGCGAGTATTCCAGGTCATAAACATTCTCTACGCCTTGCAGATACATGGCCAAACGCTCCAGGCCATAAGTAATCTCGCCGGTAATCGGCTTACAGTTAATGCCGCCTACTTGCTGGAAGTAGGTAAACTGCGTCACTTCCATACCATTGAGCCAGACTTCCCAGCCCAGGCCCCAGGCGCCCAACGTCGGGTTTTCCCAGTCATCTTCGACAAAGCGGATATCGTTTTCCTGCAGGTTAAAACCGAGTGCTTCCAGTGAACCCAGATAGAGTTCGAGGATATTGGCCGGCGCAGGTTTCAACACCACCTGGTATTGGTAGTAATGTTGCAGACGGTTAGGGTTCTCACCATAACGGCCATCTTTCGGGCGGCGGCTGGGCTGTACATAGGCAGCTTTCCAGGGCTCAGGGCCCAATGCGCGTAAGAAAGTTGCAGTGTGGCTGGTGCCTGCGCCCACTTCCATATCGTAAGGTTGCAACAAAGTGCAGCCTTGTTTGTCCCAGTATTCCTGAAGCTTTAAAATAATTTGTTGAAAGGTCAGCACCATCGCGCCTGATCCGTTTGATTGTAAAACGAATATTTTACCTGATTCAGACAGGGTTAAGAAATCGCATTGCAGCGCCGTTGAAAGAGTTGAATGGTTTTTTTACGGTTTTTTGCGATTGTGGCATCACGCAAAGTTTGATAGATTAGACACATGAAATCCTATCGCACATGGGTATTGTTGCTGACGTTATGGTTTGCCTTGCTGCAAACCATCGCGCCGCTGTTGCACGCCCATGCCGCAGGCGACACCGCGGCCGATGATGGGCCGCATATGCATATGGTGGATATTCCCGCCCTGCATGCCGAAGCACAGGATGCCAAGCATCCGTTTCACTGGCATATGCATTCCAGCAAATCGCATGGCCAGATCATAGGCCTGGGCCAAGCCATCAGTGAAAGCAATACACTGTTATCCTTGATCGATGCTTACGCCAGCCTCTGGCTAGCCGCCCTGCTGCCCGTCCTATGCTTGCTGTCCTTGTGTCTACTGGTGCCACGTCACCAATACCAGCGACAGCAAGTCGACTGGTCACGACTTCAATCCCCACTTACCCGCCACAGCCCTCGCGGCCCACCACACGCCTGAACTTAACCTTGTTGCAGCGGTTGGCATCTGCCATCCGTTTGCCTGTTTTGTTCAGGAGAATCTATGTTTCATTTATATCAGGGAGTGCTTCACTCCCGGTTAATCGCATGCTGCGTATGGCTAATGATGGGCTATGCAACGCCTGCCATCGCCGGAAGTATGGCCAATCTGGCCAGCGATCACGAGGATACCGTTTCAGCCAACCCGCGTTTAAGCCTGCATGAAGTATTGCAGCAGGTAGTTGCTATCCACCCGCAACAGTCCTTGCTGGCCGCCCACCAGCAAATGGTGCAGGCACGCCGAACCATGGCCAATAGCTGGTTGCCACAAGCCCCTTCTGTCGGCTTTTCACATCAAAACGATGCCCTCATGAGCAATCGTGACGAGCGTGAGTGGCAGGCGCAAATGCAGATCCCTATCTGGTTACCCGGCCAGCGCCAGGCGCGCAGCCAGGTCGCCAGCCTGGCTGACGACAGCCTGTCACAAGACCGCGCTGGCTTGCAGCAACTGGCCGCAGATCTGCTACGCAATGCTGTGTGGGATATCGCTTTGCGCCGCAATGACGTGAGCCTGGTGGAAAACCGCCGCGAGACCATGCGCAGCATTGCCGAAGACGTGCAAAAACGCTTTAAGGCCGGTGAAGTAGCCAGACTGGACGTGATGCAGGCCGAACAGGAAACCTTGCAAGCCGAACGCCAGCGCGTAACCGCGCATGCCGAACTCATGCATGCGCAGTTCCGCTATCAGCAACTCACCGGGCTGAGTGAAATGCCTGCCAAACTGGAAGAACCGTTGTCTACGCGTGAAGACTACGCCGACTCGCCTTACTGGCAAGCCGCACAAGCCAGGCTCAAACTGGCAGAAGGCCAGCGTGACTTAACCGCAATTGAGCAACGGCAAAATCCGCAGCTCACGCTCAGTACACGTACCATCCAGGGCGGCTTTGATTATGCCTATAACTCGAGCATGGGCGTGGCGATCAATATTCCGCTGCAAAGTGAAGTGCAGCGCGCACCACTGTTAGCCAATGCGGAGCAAAACATAGGCGACGCGCGCACCCAGCTGGAGACCTTGCGCCGCCAGCTGGAAAACAACCTGCACGAAGCCGAGCATAACCTGCATGTCAGCCGTCAGGAACTCACCCTGATTCAACAGCAACAAGCCATCGCCAGCGAAAATGCAGCCCTGGCACGCAAAGCCTACCGTTTAGGCGAACTCGATCTCAACCAATTATTACGCTTGCAATTACTGGCCTTTGAAGCTGACCGCAGCTTGAGCAGCCAGCAGCTACAAGTGCAATGGAATATTGCCAAATACAACCAGGCCGTAGGAGTCCTACCATGAAAAGAATTCTGTTTTTAATTAGCGCGCTTTGCCTGTCGTTGAACACATCGGCAGCCACCCTGTTACCGCTCTCACCGGCACAACTGAAACAGATGCAGGTGCAGTGGGGACATTTGCAAGCGCAGCAAGAAGGTTTATCCGCCAATTACCCGGCAGAAGTGGTGTTGCCACCGACTCAAACCCGCGTGGTCACAGCGCCACAGGGTGGGCTGATCACCAAACTTACCGTCAGCGTAGGCGATAGTGTCAAACAAGGACAGGTCATCGGCCAGCTGAGCAGTCCGGATTTAGTGGCCTTGCAAAGCAACTATTTGCAGAGCGACACCCAGGCCAGGTTGCACGAACAAGCCCTCAAACGCGATCAGGAATTGTTCAAGGATGGCATCATCGCCCAGCGCCGTATGCAGGAAACACAAAGCGCCTATGAAACCAGCCAGGCATTGATGCACGAACGCAAACAGACCTTAAAACTGGCAGGCATGAGCGAGAGCCAAGTCCAACAACTGGCGCAAAAGCGCAGCATGCAAAACGGCATGGCGATTATCGCGCCTATCAGCGGGCAGATTATGGAACAGCAGCAGCAAGTCGGCGCGCGCGTAGACATGGCGATGCCGATCTTCACCATCAGCAACCCGAAACCTTTGTGGCTGATGATACAAGTGCCAATTGTGCAAGCGCAGCAACTGAGCCCCAGTACCACGGTACGTTTACCCAAACAAAACCTGACCGCGAAAGTCGACACTGTATTAAGGCAATTGAATAAAAATAACCAGACCACACAAGTGCGAGCCTCTATCAGCCAGGGGGTGGAACAACTATCTGTTGGGCAAATAGTTGATGTTGCGTTGGTTGCACAACCCACGCAAGGCAGTTTTGCCGTGCCCAGAAGTGCTGTCGCCAGACAAGGTGAACGGGCGGTGGTTTTTGTGCAGCAAAGCAAAGGCATTGCGGTCACACCGGTCAAGGTTTTGCTAGAGCAGGATCAGCAATTAACGGTACAAGCGGATTTGCGCGGCAATGAAACCATCGCCGTACAAGGCGTGGCGGCACTCAAAGGCCATTGGCTGGGCATGGGTGGAGAATAAGCATGTTACATTGGCTAATTGAAACTTCACTCAAACAACGCGTGCTTATCTGCGTTTTCGCGATTGGTTTGTTGTTTGCTGGCTGGACCGCCTATCAAACTATCCCGATTGACGCTTTTCCAGACGTCTCGTCGACCCAGGTAAAAATCATCATCAAATCTCCGGGCATGACGCCGGAAGAAGTCGAGACGAGGATTACCGCACCGATTGAAGTCGAGATGCTGGGTATCCCCAAACAGACCAGTTTGCGCGCAGTGGCCAAATATGCGCTGACCGATATCACCATAGACTTTGAAGATGGCACCGACATCTACTGGGCACGGCAGCAAGTCACCGAGCGGCTAAATAACGCCTGGGCAAACCTGCCAGCCGAGATTTCCGGCGGCATCGCGCCCATGACCACGCCACTGGGCGAGATGTTCATGTTCACCATTGAATCAGACAAGCTCAGCTTGCAGGAAAAACGCTCCCTGCTGGACTGGGTCATCCGCCCACGCCTGCGTACTGTGCCCGGTGTCGCCGATGTGAATGCGCTGGGTGGCCTGGTCCGTAGTTTTGAAATCGTGCCCGACAATGCCAAATTGCAGGCGCGTGGCATCGCGCTCAGTGAGTTGCAACAGGCCATTAGTGATAATAACCGCAACGACGGGGCAGGACGCCTTAAAGATGGTGAAGAATCCCTGCTGGTGCGCGCTGAAGGTGCTTTCAAGACCCTGGAGGATGTGCGCAATACCGTATTGCATGGCCGCCTGGGCAGCCCGGTACGCATTGCTGATGTCGCTGAAGTGCGCATCGGTGAGTTAACGCGTTATGGTGCGGTCAGCCGCAATGGCAAAGGTGAGGCGGTGGAAGGCCTGGTATTAGGCTTGCGTGGCGCCAACGCCCGGCAAGTGGTGGAAGGTGTGCGCGCCAAGCTGGCGGAAATGGCACCTGCCCTGCCCCAAGGTGTCAAAATCGAAGTATTTTATGACCGCGGCAACCTCGTCGAGCAGGCCGTGCACACCGTCAATAAAGCGCTGATGGAAGCAGTCGTGCTGGTGCTGGTGTTACTGGTATTATTCCTGGGCAACCTGCGTGCCGCGCTCACCGTGGCCTGCGTGCTACCCTTATCTATGCTGGCGACGTTTTGGCTGATGCAGCGATACGGCCTATCAGCCAACCTGATGTCATTAGGCGGCCTGGCGATTGCCATCGGTATGCTGGTCGACTCGGCCGTGGTGGTAGTGGAAAATATCGTCGAGCATTTGGCTCACGCGCCAGCCACAAAAGAGCATAGCAAACTCGACATCATCGTCGCCGCCATGCGTGAAGTCAGCATCCCGGTCAGTGCAGGTATCGTGATTATCATCACCGTATTTGTCCCTCTGCTCACCTTGCAAGGGCTGGAAGGCAAACTGTTCGCGCCGGTTGCGCTGAGCATTATGTTTGCGCTGGGCTCATCGCTGCTGCTGTCACTGACCATCATCCCGGTACTGGCATCGTTCCTGATACAGGATCATGCCGCTGAAGAACCGTGGCTGATCCGCCACCTCAATCGCTGGTACGCCCGTACCCTGGCCACGGCCATGCAGCATAAACGCCCCGTACTCATAGTGGCAGTTATCCTGCTGGCATTGACGGTGGTGGTATATCCGCTCATCGGCAAAACCTTTATGCCCACCATGGACGAAGGTGACGTCATTATCGGCACAGAGAAACTGCCATCCATTGCGTTATCACAAAGCGTCGCCACCGACAGCCACTTACAGCAAACCCTATTACAGCAAGTACCGGAAATCCAGGGCGTATACTCTCGGGCGGGCTCAGATGAGCTCGGACTGGACCCGATGGGTATCAACCAGAGCGATAACTTCCTGGTGCTCAAACCCCGCGATCAATGGCAGGTGCCTGACAAAGCAACATTGATTGAGAAGCTACGTCAGGTTATGCACGGCATTCCCGGCCTGGATTACAACTTCACGCAACCAATCGAAATGCGCGTCAATGAAATGATCCTTGGCGTGCGTGGAGATTTAGCCCTGAAGATTTTTGGTACGGACCTCAAAGTGCTCGATCAGAAAGCGCAGCAAATCATCAAGGTACTGGAGTCCATCCCTGGCAACCAGGATGTCTACACACCGCAAAACAGTGGTGTGCAATACCTGCAAATAAAAATAGACCGCGTGGCCGCAGGCAGGTTGGGGCTCAGTGTGGCCGACATCAACGCCCTGCTACAAAGCCAGCTCGAAGGCAAACTGCTGGGCATCGTGCTCGAAGGCAACCGCCGCACGCCGATACTGCTGCGTGGCAGCCAGGTCGTGCGTGAATCTGCTTCAGACTTCAGCCAACTCATGCTCGCACTGCCACAAGGTGGCACCGTGCCACTTTCCAGCGTCGCGAATGTTGTGCGCGAAGAAGGTCCGGTCAAAATCGACCGTGAACGCGGCAACCGCATGGTCGTCGTCACCGCCAACGTCAAAGACCGCGACCTGGTGAGTTTTGTCGAAGAAGCCAAACAGAAAGTCACACAACAGGTCAAACTCCCCGAAGGCTACTGGCTGGTGTGGGGCGGCCAGTTCGAGAACCAGCAACGCGCCGCGGCGCGCCTCAGCATCGTTATCCCGATCGCGATTGTGCTGATTGCCCTGCTGCTATTCATGACCTTTGGCTCATTCCCCAAAGCGCTGCTGGTACTCGCGAATATCCCGTTCGCCATGATAGGTGGTGTGTTTGCGTTGTGGTTATCGGGTGAATACCTCTCAGTGCCCGCCTCCGTTGGCTTTATTGCCCTGCTAGGCATTGCTGTGCTTAATGGCGTGGTTATGGTGAGCCACTTCCAGCATCTGGCAGAGCAAGGCATGGCTGCGAGCCATATCGCTTATGAAGGCGCCAAACGCCGATTGCGGCCAGTACTCATGACCGCCAGTATTACCGCGTTTGGTTTGATTCCGCTGTTGTTTGCAACAGGGCCGGGGGCGGAGATTCAACGGCCATTGGCGATTGTGGTGATTGGGGGATTGATTACAGCAACGTTCTTGACGTTGTTTGTATTGCCGATTTTGTATCAACACTTTTTTGGTTCAAAAAGTATGGATTGATTGCTGAAGGTAATTCTTCTTTTTGGGTATTGTGCGTTTAAGTAACAGCTTATTTCGCCTCTAGGCGAG
>NZ_DKJH01000033.1:0-3202 GCF_002454655.1 Methylophilus sp. UBA6697 | reverse complement strand
TTGGAGCCGGTGACGTTGGTACGCTCACCGACATTGACGTACAGCGAGCGTTCATCAATGATAAATGGCTCTAAGCCAGACAGTTTTGTCGTGATCGGCAGAGTAGGCACCTGACGCGGCGGCAAAGCTTTAATCGCGTTGTAAATCGCGTTGATATGGTCTGGCGTCGTGCCGCAACAACCCCCGGCAATATTGATAAAGCCGCTGTCTGCAAACTCTTTCACTAGGCTGGAAGTCACATCAGGCGTTTCATCAAAGCCGGTGTCAGACATCGGGTTAGGCAAACCGGCGTTGGGGTAGATGCAAACAAAGGTATCGGCGACTTTGCTCAGTTCTTCAGCATAAGGACGCATCAGTGTCGCACCGAGGGCACAGTTCAAACCAACAGTCAGCGGTTTCACATGACGTACCGAGTGCCAGAAGGCGGTCACGGTCTGGCCAGACAGGATACGGCCGGAAGCATCGGTCACCGTACCGGAAATCATGATCGGCCAGGTCTTGCCCTGCTCATCAAAGAAGGTCTCAATCGCAAACAACGCCGCTTTACAGTTGAGCGTATCGAAAATGGTTTCCACCATCAGGATATCGGCACCGCCATCCACCAGGCCACGGATCTGTTCGTGGTATGAAGTCACCAGTTGGTCAAAGCTGACATTACGTGCGGCTGGGTCGTTTACATCGGGAGAGATAGAAGCGGTTTTTGGCGTAGGGCCCAAAGCGCCAGCAACAAAGCGCGGTTTGTCCGGTGTGCTGTATTTGACGCAGGCAGCCTTGGCTAACTTGGCGGATTCGACGTTCATCTCATACACCAGATGCGCCATATGGTAATCGTCTTGCGCGACGCTGGTGGCACCAAAGGTGTTGGTTTCGATGATATCGGCCCCGGCCGCCAGGTATTTTTCGTGGATTTCCTGGATGACCTGTGGCTGTGTCAGCGTCAGCAGCTCGTTGTTGCCTTTGACGAACAACTCGCGCTCGCCTGGCGGCCCTTGAAAGTCTTTGAAGCGCGCCCCGCGATAATCAGCCTCGGTCAGCTTGTATTGCTGAATCATGGTGCCCATTGCGCCATCCAGAATCAGGATGCGCTTGGAAAGCGCGTCACGTAACCATTGTTCAGTGGCGGAGATGGGCAGTTGCGGCATGCGTATCAACTTGAAAACAAAAGCGATATTTTATCACAAGGCGCCACGCAGCCCGGCAAACGATGCCGAGGCAACGCAGGTACTAGAAGTTAAAACGTACCGTGGTCATCAGCACATGATTTTCGCGATCAACGCTGCGCGTGTTGATGTACTGATGCAGGTAGCCCGTTTCGAGATTGGAGAAATCACTGAACTTCCAGTTGGCTCCGATAAACAAGCGGTTTTGGTCGATGCCACGGTGCACACCCCACTCAGTCTGGTTCAGGTTAATAAACAATTCGTCAAACATCACCAGCGATAACTTAGGATGCACTGGCAAGGGCATGGTTGCGCGCACCATCTGCCGCAAGCGATGACCAACATCCTGAAAGTCTTCACGCCGCCGCTGCTCAAAGCGCGTGCGGCTGGTGAAAGTTACATTGGCGACAGCATCAAACTGATACTGAAACTGCTCCCATAGCCGGTTTTCGCGCTGCGACGACTGGCCGGGCGGATGGCTGATAATGGTGTCATAGCCCAGCCAGACGCTGGCCTTGGGATTGAACTTATAAAACACCGATGGCCGCAGGATCAATTGGTCAAAATGCTGGCCTTCGTTGCGCCAGCGCGGATGCGTATCCATGCTCCAGTAAAAGTTTTCTGCCGGTAATTTGCCCTGGGTGTAGATGCTAAACCAGTAACGGCCATCTTCTTCGGTGTCAGCCATGGCTTGTGGCATCCCGCATACAGCGAGTATGAAAAAAACACGGCGCAAAAAAATATAGTCGAATCGGAAAAATGACATTAACATCGCGGCATTCTATGTATCAATAATTCCAGGCATCAACATGAGCGGTAGTCCGCTCGCCTGGGCATCTGAGNNGGACTGCATGATATCAGGTTTGGTTCAACTCTTTTTGTGGCAAGGCCTGGGCGAGCTGCTGAGTAAATTCTTTTTACCCGGCATTCCAGGCCCGGTGCTTGGCCTGCTGTTGCTATTGGCTTTTTTATGTTTAAGAAAACAGGTGGATAGCGACCTGGCGCTGGTCGCAGACAGCTTTCGCCAGCATCTGGGCTTGCTGTTTGTGCCGGCATCGGTCGGCGTATTGCTGTTTTTACCAGAGTTGCAAACCCATGCATTAGCGGTGAGCACAGCATTATTGGTCAGCGTCATTCTCACCATTGCTGTCACCGCGCTGGTGCTTAAAGTGTTCTGGTACTTTTCGCTCAAGCGCAATAAACACATCACTATGCATAAGGGACATCGCCATGAATAAGCGCATCCCGATTTCCGACATCTGGGTCTATCTTTCTGGTGACCCGCTGTTTGCGCTGATTATCACATTGGCCACTTACCAGTTAGGTTACCTGCTGTATGTGCGCGCCAAGCGGCATCCACTGGTCAACCCGGTGGCGATTTCGGTCATTCTGACCTGCCTGGCCATCGCGTTAATGGACATGCCGTATGAAAAGTATTTTGAAGGCGCCCAGTTTGTACATTTTTTACTGGGCACGGCAACAGTCGCGTTGGCAGTGCCGATTTACAACGGCTTCAAGCGCATGCAGGGCAAGATTTTTCACATCTGGGTGGCCTTGACCGTCGGCAGCACCGTCTCGATCGCCAGTGCTGTGGCTATCGCCAAATGGATGGGGGCATCAGATAACATTGTCGGCAGCATGTATGCCAAATCCGTCACCGCGCCAATTGCCATGGGCATTGCCGAACGGCTAAGTGTGTCACCCACACTGACCGCCGTGTTTACCGTCATTACCGGCATGCTGGGCGCGATTCTGGCGCCCTACATCCTCAACGCAGTCAAAGTGCATCAATGGTGGATACGCGGCACGGCGATTGGCGTCGGCGCACATGGGCTGGGTATTACGCGCGCCTTTAGTGTCAACGAAGAAGCCGGGGTATTTGCCAGCATGGCGATGGGGCTGAATGGTGTGATTAGCGCGATAGGCTTGCCCATCGTGTTAACTTATCTGCGACCGCATCTGGGGTTTTAGCCATACTGGAACTAAATTTGTATTAAATAGCTTTTAGCTGCTTAATACAGATTCTTTTCGCCTTGTTGGCG
>NZ_DKJH01000036.1:0-15168 GCF_002454655.1 Methylophilus sp. UBA6697 | reverse complement strand
CTAAAAAGGCCTCAACACTCGCGTGTTGGGGCCTTTTTTATTGCCTCAAAATATCTGAAGGCGATGCTTTGCATGGTCGCATTAGTAGATACAAAACAGAGATGCTCTGCTTGTAAAAACCTGCTCATTCTGGAAATCAATACTTTGCATTTTGCGGGCAGAAAAAAACCCGGTGCAAGCACCGGGTTAAAGTCTATTTAGATATGCTCAAAATAGACTGCCATGAAATCTGTACTGCTTATTGTTTGCACCGCTTGGGCGGTTGTTAATTAGAGTCTTCTCCCTCGTTTTAAGCATAGTAAAAGACTCGCGGGCCGCTGTCATTGACCCAAGTGGGCTATTAAAAAATGAGGGTGAATTCCTGGTGATTTGCTGCGTTACGTTGACTGCTGGGCATCGCATGTCCAGCTTTGAATTTAAAAGGAAATTTGGTATAATCGAAATGATAGATGGGCGTTACGCCCATTTTTTGTTTTCGGACGTAACGTTTTGAATTAAGGGCGCGTATGCAAAACCTGCATTCGGTGGTTGAAAAGACGGTTACCCAGTTGGGGTATGAGTTGGTTGATTTTGAAACAGCCAATCGTGGCAAGTTGCTGCGCGTGTTTATCGACAAACTCACGCCGAAAGACAATAAAGACAGCGTGACGATTGATGATTGCGTGTTGGTCAGCAATCAGCTCGGTAATGTATTGACTGTCGAGCTGGATATTGATTATGACCGTCTTGAAGTGTCCTCTGCCGGTTTGGATCGTGTGTTGAGCAAAGAGGCGGATTTTGTGCGCTTTGCCGGTGAGCGTGCGCAAATCAAATTGCGCATTGGTATTCAGGACGATGGCCCTAAAGCGACAAAAACCAGCCTGCCAAGAAAAACATTTTTGGGGCTGTTGCAAGGGGTCGAAGAAGGTAAGGTAGTAGTTGAGTGCGATGGCTGGATCTATAGATTGTCGCTGGATAATATTGATAAGGCTCGTTTGAGCCCCGTCTTTGATTAATTTGTTATAGCTAATCCGTACGGTGAGTTGGAGATTACGATGAGTCGTGAATTATTGTTGTTGGTTGATGCCCTTGCACATGAAAAAAATGTGGATAAAGAGGTGATTTTTACTGCCTTGGAACTGGCATTGGCTTCGGCAACGAAAAAGAACCATGAAGAAGGTGCTGATATCCGCGTGGAAATTGACCGCGAAACCGGTGAGTACGCAACCTTTAGACGTTGGCAATATGTGGAATACGACCTGTTGGAAAGCTCTGCTTACCAATTCGATGAAGAGGATGAGCGTGCAGCCAGCAGACAGATTGGTGATTACTACGAAGAGCCATTAGAGTCGATCTCCTTTGGCCGTATCGGGGCACAAGCTGCCAAGCAAGTGATTCTGCAGAAAGTGCGCGAAGCCGAGCGCGAGCAAATGATTCAGGATTTCCTGGCCCGCGGTGAGAGCCTGGTGACTGGCGTGATCAAGCGTATGGAAAAAGGCAATGCGATCATTGAAGTCGGTCGTATTGAGTGCCTGTTGCCTCGCGAAGCCATGATCCAGAAAGAAAACCTGCGTGTCGGTGACCGTGTGCGTGCATATCTGTCTCGCGTTGATCGCGGTGGCCGTGGCCCGCAACTGATACTGTCACGCGTGGCGCCAGACTTCCTCAAGCGCTTGTTTGAGCTGGAAGTGCCGGAAATTGAAGAAGGTTTATTGGAGATTCGCTCTGCGGCACGTGACCCAGGCTTGCGCTCTAAAATTGCAGTGAAAACCAATGATCAACGCCTGGATCCAGTGGGTACTTGCGTTGGTATGCGTGGTTCACGCGTACAGGCCGTCACATCTGAACTCGGTGGCGAACGTGTAGATATCGTGTTATGGAGCATGGATCCGGCGCAGTTTGTGATCAATGCACTGGCCCCGGCTGAAGTGACCTCCATCGTGGTTGATGAAGATGCGCACAGCATGGATGTGGTTGTGAATGAAGAGCAGTTGGCCGTCGCCATTGGCCGTAACGGTCAAAACGTACGCCTGGCTTCAGAGTTAACCGGTTGGAATTTGAACATTCTGACTGAAGAAGCAGCTGCGCAGAAGAGCCAGGATGAGTACGCTAAGATCAGCCAGCTGTTTATTGAAAAGCTGGACGTGGATGAAGAAGTGGCTGATATTCTGGTGCAAGAGGGCTTTAGCACGCTGGAAGAAATCGCTTATGTGCCATTGGCTGAAATGTCTGAAATCGAAGCATTTGATGAAGATACCATCAATGAGCTGCGCTCGCGTGCGCGTGCGGCTTTGCTGACAGAGGCCATTGCCAAAGAAGAGAAGGTCGAAGAAGACACCAACGACTTGATGACACTGGACGGCATGGATGCAGATACAGCCCACAAACTGGCTGCGAGCGAAATCCACACCAGTGAAGATCTGGCTGAGCTAGCCGTCGATGAGTTGGTCGAGTTGACAGGAATAGATGAAGAGCGTGCCAAGTCATTGATTATGACCGCACGTGCACCTTGGTTTAAGTAACCTATGCGGTTAAGACATCATGCATACATCTTAATTAAAAAATAAAGTAATTGAACTGGAGCAGTACATGGCACTTTCAACCGTCGCACAATTTGCCGCAGAGCTGGGTCTTCCAACGACTCTGCTCATCGAGCAACTGAAAAGCGCAGGCGTTAATAAAACGTCTGTGGATGATTTTTTGGAAGAAGGTGACAAGGCTGCCTTGCTGGATTACTTGCGTAAAGAGCATGGTGCGGCAAATGCCCCCAAAAATAAAATCACTTTAACCCGCAAACAAAACACCGAGATCAAAAAACTCGATAGTTCAGGTAAAGCACGCACCATTCAGGTAGAAGTACGCAAAAAACGCGTGCTGGAGCGCCCGGAGCTTGGCTATGACCAGCCGGTAGATGCTGCGTACGATGAAGCTGAAAGTGTTTTGCCTGAGGTGTTGGAAGAGCTGCCACCAGAAATTGAAGAAGTGGTTGTCGAAGCGCCTGTGGTGGAAGAAGTGCCTGAAGTCTTACCAGAGCCGGAACCTGAGCCAGTTGAAGCGCCTGTTGCTGAAGCTGCGCCTGTGGCTGAAGCCCCAGTGGTCGTGAAAAAAGCGGCTGTGCTTTCTGCACAAGAAATTGCTTTGCGCGAGAATGAAGCTGTGCGCGCTGCCAAATTGGCTGCCCTGCAAGCTGAGGATGTGAAGCGTAAGCAGGCATTGACCCTGCGTCGTGCCGAAGAAGAGGCAAAACGCCAGGCCGAAGCAGAAGCGGCTAAAAACAAACCGGCCGCGACCAAATTGTCTGAAGGTACATTGCACAAGCCAGCCAACAAAGTCGCTGATAAGCCTGAAAGCAAAGACAAGAAAGCCAAGACCGATAATCGCGATTGGACTGACAACGAAAACAAAAAACGCGGCATTAAAACCCGTGGTGATGCCCCTGCTGGTGGCGCCCAAGGCTGGCGTACACCCAAAGGCAAGCACCACAAATCAAGCAAAGATGATCAGCACGCATTCAATGCGCCAACTGAGCCCTTGATCAAAGAAGTCATGGTGCCTGAAACGATTTCAGTGGCTGATTTGGCACATAAGATGTCAGTGAAGGCTGCCGAAGTGATTAAGGCCTTGATGAAAATGGGCATGATGGTGACCATCAACCAGGTCTTGGATCAAGACACCGCGATCATTCTGGTTGAAGAAATGGGCCATAAGGCACAAGCTGCCGCCGCTAACGATCCGGAAAGCTTCCTGGAAGAAACCGAAACGGTTGAAGCCGTGATGCAAGCGCGCCCACCTGTCGTTACCGTTATGGGTCACGTTGACCATGGTAAAACCTCGTTGCTGGACTATATTCGTCGCAGCCGTGTTGCATCTGGTGAAGCCGGTGGCATTACACAGCACATTGGTGCTTATCACGTAGAAACCCCGCGTGGCATGGTCACTTTCCTCGATACCCCGGGTCACGAGGCGTTTACCGCCATGCGTGCACGTGGTGCCAAAGCGACTGATATTGTGATTCTGGTGGTGTCTGCCGATGATGGCGTGATGCCACAAACCATTGAAGCGATTCACCATGCCAAGGCAGGTAACGTGCCTATCGTGGTCGCGATCAACAAGGTCGATAAACCAGAAGCGCAGCCAGAGCGCGTCAAAAGTGAACTGATTACACATGAAGTAGTGCCGGAAGAATATGGTGGTGAAGCCATGTTCCGTGAAGTGTCCGCCAAAACCGGCAAAGGGATTGATGAGTTATTAGAAGCTGTATTGTTACAGGCTGAAGTGCTTGAACTGATGGCACCACAAAACACCCCGGCCACCGGCCTGGTGATTGAAGGTCGCCTGGATAAAGGCCGTGGCCCTGTGACTACCGTATTGGTACAGTCCGGCATATTACGTCGCGGCGATATGTTGCTGGCGGGTACTGCTTATGGTCGCGTACGTGCCATGTTGGATGAGAACGGCAATGATATTAAAGAAGCAGGTCCTTCTATTCCGGTAGAAGTGCTTGGTTTGTCTGATGTACCGAGTGCTGGTGAAGAGACCATTGTGTTGAATGACGAACGTAAGGCACGTGAAATTGCATTGTTCCGTCAAGGCAAGTTCCGTGATGTGAAACTGGCTAAACAGCATGCAGCCAAGCTGGAGAATATTTTTGAAAATATGGGTGAAGGCGCAGTACAAACACTGAACCTGATTATCAAATCAGATGTTCAGGGTTCTTTCGAAGCCTTGACCACCAGCTTGCAGAAACTGTCTACCAGCGAAGTGCGCGTCAATATTATTCACACTGCGGTGGGTGCGATCAGCGAGTCTGATGTGAACCTGGCTGCGGCGTCCAAAGCGGTGTTGATTGGCTTTAACGTGCGTGCTGATGCCGGTGCCCGTAAGTTGGTCGAGAACCTGGATGTAGACCTGCGCTACTACAACATCATTTACGAAGCGGTCGATGAAATCAAGGCGGCCCTGGGTGGCATGTTGGCGCCTGAGCAGAAAGAGCAAATGATTGGTACGGTAGAAATCCGTGAGGTTTACCGTATTTCTAAAGTGGGTGCTGTGGCCGGTTGTTACGTACAGGATGGTATGGTTAAACGTAACTCCAAAGTACGCGTGTTGCGCAACAATGTGATTATTCACACGGGTGAGCTGGATTCGCTGAAACGCTTTAAAGATGACGTTAAAGAAGTCAAAAACAACTTCGAGTGCGGCCTCTCTCTCAAGAACTACAACGAGATCGAAGTGGGCGATATCCTGGAAGTCTACGAAGTCGTTGAAGTGGCTAGAACGCTGTAATGGCCAAGGCATTTTCCCGCAATGACAGAATCTCTGAGCAAATGCGCCGTGAACTGGCGGATTTGCTCATGTTCGAGGTCAAAGATCCGCGCGTGCAGATGGTCACCTTGACTGGCGTCGAGGTGACTGGTGACATGGCGCACGCCAAAGTTTTTTATACGGCGCAAAAAAATAGTAAAGGCTTGCAGGCTGGTCTGGAAAAAGCGGCTGGTTTCCTGCGTTCGCAATTGGGTAAGCGCATGATGATACGCACTGTGCCACAATTGCATTTTGTCTATGACGAATCCATAGACCGCGGCATGCATATGGATAAGCTGATCAATCAAGCTTTGTCCGATACGCCTCCGCAAGACTAATTTTTATCCTCTTCAGCTATGCAAATCAAACGCATTAAACGTGCCATAAGTGGCGTGTTATTGCTCGACAAGCCGTATGGCTTTTCCTCCAACCAGGCCTTGCAAAAGGTC
Source organism: Methylophilus sp. UBA6697 (assembly GCF_002454655.1). Taxonomy (NCBI): domain Bacteria; kingdom Pseudomonadati; phylum Pseudomonadota; class Betaproteobacteria; order Nitrosomonadales; family Methylophilaceae; genus Methylophilus; species Methylophilus sp. UBA6697. The sequence continues at coordinate 9,436 of NZ_DKJH01000036.1, read as the reverse complement.
AAATGGTTATATCAGGCGCAAAAAGCCGGGCATACCGGCACGCTGGATCCTCTGGCGACAGGTGTGTTGCCGATTTGCCTGGGCGAGGCAACCAAGTTTGCACAGCATTTAACCGATGAAAATAAAACCTATGTCGCCACAGTCAAGTTTGGTGTCACCACAACGACTGGCGATAAAGAAGGCGATGTGATCAGCCAGGTGGACTGCCATATCACGCGCGAAGATGTTGAACGTGTGTTGCCGCAATTTATGGGTGAAATTACCCAGGTGCCGCCCATGTATTCGGCACTCAAAGTGAACGGCAAGCCTTTATACGAATATGCGCGCGATGGCGTCGAGCTGGAGCGTGCGCCACGCCAAGTGACTATTCATGCGCTACGCGTGCTGGGTTGTGCTGATAACAGTGCAGAGATTGAAGTGTGCTGCAGCAAGGGCACTTATATTCGCACCCTGGGTGAGGATATTGGTAAAGTCTTGCAGGCAGGGGCGCATTTAACGGCTTTACGCCGCACGGCGACCGCCACTTATCAAATTGCGCATACAGTGACGATTGAAGCACTGGAGCAGATGACCGCTGAACAGCGTGATGCCTTGCTGCTGCCGGTAGATACGGCGATCACGGCTTTACCCAAAATCCTGCTGCAAGAAGATGCGGCTTATTATTTTAAACAGGGCAATCCGGTGTGGGTGTCAGGCAGTATTCCGGCAGGTGAGCTGCGCATTTACAGTGAAGCTGGCCTGTTTCTTGGGGTCGGCTTTCAGCAGCGTGATGGTCGCGTCGCGCCGAAGCGCGTCGTCAATCTATAAGCTGACCAGCTGACTTGCCACTGCCGCGGCAAGTTTCTACAATCATAGGCTTAGTCTATTGGGCCAATATCCATGAAGCGATGCCTTACTCCGCTTGTGTTGAGTGTCTTGCTGCCTTGTTTGCCTGCAGCCGTCGCGCAAGGTGACGTATCCGCCGTCCCGGCCAAGACGACCATTAGCATACTGTACGACACACGTTTTGAAGCGCATGATCCTGGGCCCGATCACCCGGAGCAAGCGCGCCGCGTCAGTGCGATTGTGGAGCGATTGCAGCATAGTGCGTCATTGCGGCCGTTTTTACGCTGGCCTGCGTTTGCTGCGGCTACGCGCGAAGACTTATTGCGTGTGCATAGTGCCGCCTATCTGGATCTACTGGATGCCGAACAGGCACGCGTCCATGCCGGAGCGCACCAGCCGCTTAGCACCGGTGACACCGTGATCTCACAGCATTCGATAGCCGTGGCAGCATTGGCTTCCGGTGCCGGGATAGCCGGTATCGATGCGCTGATGACACAGCAGTCAGCGGCGGCATTTGCCCTGGTACGGCCGCCCGGGCATCATGCCACCCGCGAGCGCGGCATGGGATTTTGCCTGACCAATCATATCGCCGTCGCCGCGCGTTATGCGCAACAACGTTATGGCATTCAACGCATTTTAATTGTCGATATCGACGTGCATCATGGCAATGGCACACAGGCGATTTTTGAGGCAGATAACAGCGTTTTTTATTTCAGCGCCCATCAGCATCCCCTGTATCCAGGCAGTGGCCGTCCCTCTGAGCAAGGTATTGGGGCCGGGGTTGGTTATACGATGAATGTGGACGTGCCGCCGGGGAGTAACGAACACATTCTGTTGCATGCATTAGACCAGCAGCTGGCGCCTGCCATGCAACAGTTCCGCCCGCAACTCATTCTGGTGTCAGCCGGGCTGGATGCGCATGCGGGTGATCGTTTGGGCGCGTTGCAATATTCTGATGAAGGCTATGGCAGAATCGCTACCCGTATTAAACAGCTGGCGGATACCTACGCGCAAGGACGTATGCTGTGGATGCTGGAAGGCGGCTATGTGCCCGCGCAAAACGCTAATGCCGTGGAGTCTATCCTCGCGGCATGGCTGCATTAGGCGTGACCGTTCACTCAGTTGTCATAAATATATGTTAATATATTCAATATGTTAAAGCGTTTTTATGTCTATTTCCTGTTGTCGGTGCTGTTTGCCATTGCGCAAACCGGCATTGCTACGCACGAAATCAGCCATATCAAAGAGCTGACGCAACAGTCTCAGCCTGACAAAAAACAAGGCAATGAACCTTGTACCTTGTGTATCAGCCTGGCACATGCCGCAGCTGCGCTGACGCAAACGCCGCAGTGGAGTTTGCCTCCACTCAACGGGTTTACGCCTCCAATCGCCGCGGTGTTCGCGGTCGTGACCAGTTGCGTCGCTGTTTATTCTGCGCGCGCCCCACCTTTCATTATTTCCGCCTGATATTAATCGCGCTCCTGGATTGGCATTAGCCATCTCTGGCGCTTATTTATTCTGAGTACAGTGCAACGCGCACTGTCTCTATCGTGTCTGGAAATAACAATGAATATGATCAACAGCATGGCGCCACATTCCTGGCGTCAAAAACCGCTATGGCTAGCGATGATGGCCGCATTAACCACCCCTGTCTTCGCTGCAGATAACACTTCAAACATCAATCTTGATCAAGTCCCGGTCACGGGTAATCCTTTAGGTGTCGCTTCTGATGATATGGTTGTCCCGGTGTCGGTGATTGGCGGGCGCGAATTAAGTTTGCGTCGCCAGGGCACATTAGGTGAAACGCTTAATGGCATTCCTGGCGTCACCTCAACCCAGTTTGGTCCCAATGCTTCACGCCCGATTATCCGCGGCATGGATGGCGAGCGTGTACGTATCATGCAAAACGGTGTGGGCGTGCTGGATGCGTCTTCCCTGAGTTTTGACCATGCCGTTGGTATTGATCCGCTGATTATTGAACAAATTGACGTGGTGCGCGGACCTGCGGCTTTGCTCTATGGCGGCAGTGCCATGGGTGGTGTGGTGAATGCCATTGACCACCGCATCCCCAAAGAGTCACTCGATGGCTATACCGGTCGTGCGGAGGCGCGGTTTGGCGGGCCGGATAATACCCGTAACGGGGCGGCAGTGATGGATGTCGGTAACGGCGTATTTGCGCTGCATGCAGATGTTTACAGCCGCGAAACCAGTGACCTGGAGATTCCTGGTTATGCGGTTTCAAAACGTAAAAGTCGCGCAGACGGCACGGCGCGGGATAGCAAAGGCAATGGCAAACTGAATAATAGCGATGCGCTCGCTAATGGCGGTGCATTAGGGGCGGCCTGGACCTTTGATACCGGTTACCTTGGCGTGTCTTATGCAGACTCCAATAATAACTATGGCACGGTGGCAGAAGACAATGTGCGCATTGACATGCAAAACAAACGCCTGGAGTTAGCGGGTGAGGTGCGTGATTTAAAAGGGCCCTTACAAAAACTCAAGCTGCGTATGGCGCATACAGACTATCAGCACGTTGAACTGGAAGATGGCGTGGTCGGCACTACGTTTAAGAACCGCGGTGTCCAGGGTAGCCTGGAAGCGACGCATGCTTCTTTTGCCGGGATTAATGGCGTGTTGGGTTACCAGTTCCAGAATACGCGTTTCCAGGCACTGGGCGAAGAGGCATTTGTACCTAGCGTGACCACGCAAGACCAGTCTGTGTATGTGTATGAAGAGTATGCGATTAATCAGCACAAGCTGACGTTTGGTGGCCGTACGGGTGAAACAACCGTTAATTCAGCGGATAGTGCTAATTTTGGCGCTGGGCAAAATAAAAGTTTTAATCCTAGCAGCTTTGCCTTGGGAGGGCTGTATGCCATTAATGACAGTTGGAACGCCACGTTCAACCTGTCACATAACGAACGTGCGCCAAGTTATTTTGAGTTGTATGCCAACGGGGCGCATATTGCCACTGGCCAATTTGAGGTGGGTAGCACGCAGCTTAAAAAAGAGCGTTCGAATGGCATAGATGCGCAACTGAAATGGAAGTCGGGTGGCAACAGCGTCACTTTGGGCGCTTATGCGACCAAGTTCCAAAATTTCATTGGCGTGTTTAATACAGGCAACTCGGTGCTGGTTGATGGCGAATTGTTGCCTGAAGCTGAATTTAGAGCTGTCCCAGCCCTATTTAAAGGCGTGGAGCTGGAAGGCAAGTTTGCTTTGAATGATGAGTGGGCGCTGAAGTTGCGTGGTGACTATGTGCATGCCAAAGACACGCGCAATAATGACTATCTGCCGCGTATCTCACCTTTGCGCCTGGGTGGCGGCCTGGATTACCATCTGGGAGGCTGGAATGCGCGTCTAGATGTGTTGCATGCCTTTAAGCAAAACGATGTGGCTGAGAACGAGTTGAAAACCAACGGGTACACCAACCTGAGTGCCCTGGTCGCGTACAAGTTGCCTGTGAAATATCACGTCGAGTTATTTGCCAAGGCCAATAACTTGCTCAATGATGAGATTCGCGAACACGCGTCTTTCCTCAAGGATATTTCGCCAGCAGGGGCACGGTCTATCCTGCTCGGTGCCAGGGCTGATTTCTAAGGTAAATTGATGAATAAAAAAGGTTGGCAATGCCAACCTTTTTTATTGGTGCACCTATTATTGAGTGACATTAAGCTAGCAGGATCAAGCCCCATACTACGCCCAGGTTAATCAGTGCCAGTAATACGGCCGCGCTGCCAATATCCTTGGCGCGCTTGGCCAATGCATGGCGCTCAATGGACACGCGATCGACCACGGCCTCCACGGCTGAGTTCAGTAACTCGACAATCATCACCAACAGTACACTGCCGACCATCAGGATGCGGTGCAAGGCTTCTGCTTCGAGATAAAATGCCAGTGGAATCAATACCAGTGACAGCCAGACCTCCTGGCGGAAGGCATCTTCATGTTGGTAGGCGGCTTTAAAGCCATCCATAGAGTAGCCAAAAGCATTGATTAAGCGACGAAAACCAGTTTTGCCTTTAAACGGGCTTTCCTGGTGGCTAGATGATTGATTGTTTTGCATGGATTATCTCTAAAATGCGACATCAGATTTTAACATGCGCTATGATAGCGCTTTTAGCAGTGTAGTGAGGAACGAACATGGCAAGATTGGTGCAATGTGTGAAACTGGGCAAAGAGCTTGAGGGCATGGATTTCCCGCCTTATCCCGGTGAGTTGGGCAAAAGGATTTATATGCACGTCTCCAAAGAGGCCTGGGCAGGTTGGTTGAAGCAGCAAACCATGCTGGTTAACGAAAACCGTTTGAGCCTGGCTGATGCCAGCGCCAGAAAGTATTTGGCCGAGCAGACTGAAAAGTACTTCTTTGGTGATGGTGCTGATGTCGCGAGTGGTTACGTGCCGCCCAGCGCTTAATGCATTAGCTTGATAGCCGCGATTAAAAAAAGCACTCCTTGGAGTGCTTTTTTGTTTTAAATCCATTTTAGGATTGTGTTTCGCGCTGAATGTCTTCCAGGCTGGTGTGGCGTACATCTTTGCCTTTCACCATATAGACGACGTATTCAGAAATGTTTTTGGCATGGTCGCCAATACGCTCAATCGCTTTCGCTACAAACAGCACTTCCAGTGACATGGAAATGGTGCGTGGATCTTCCAGCATAAACGTAATCAGCTGACGCATGGCGGCGCGGAATTGCTCGTCCACTTGCTCATCCTGCTTGGCCACTTCAACCGTCTGGCTCACGTCCAGGCGGGCGAAAGAATCCAGTGAAGTACGCAGCATCTCACGCACAATCCCAACCATGGTTTTAATCTCGTTAAAACGGGGTTTGTACATGCGGTCTTGTTCGTAGATGCGCTGCGCCGTACGGGCAATTTTGGTGGCCTCGTCGCCAATGCGCTCAAGGTCGGTGATGGTTTTTACCATCATCATGATCATGCGCAAGTCACGTGCAGCAGGTTGCCTGCGGGCGATGATATGGCTGCAATCTTCGTCGACTTGTACTTCGAGTGCATTGACGCGTGTGTCACGCTCCATCACATCCTTAGCCAGATTCACGTCGGCACTGGTGAGTGCCTCCAGCGCATTCACAATCTGCTGCTCAACCAGTCCCCCCATTTCCAGAACCTTGGCACGTACTGATTCCAGTTCAACATCGTATTGCTTAGAGGTATGTTCAAATTGCATGACAAATTTTCCTAATTATTGTGCCGGTGCAGATTACCAGCACAATATGACAACTTCATGATAATTTTGCAATTACTTTGTCAGTGTCTTGACACCATTTGGTGTGGCCAGCAACAAGACGTTAGCTGGGCGGGCTGCAAACAGGCCGTTGGTGACGACGCCAACGATGGCGTTGATTTTAGCTTCTAGCGCGATCGGGTCGCTAATGGTCAGGCCGTGTACGTCCAGGATCAGGTTGCCGTTATCGGTGGTGAAGTCACGCAACTGTGGTTGGCCGCCCAGTTTGACCAGTTCGCGAGCGACATGGCTGCGGGCCATTGGCAACACTTCTACCGGCAGCGGGAACTTGCCTAATACTGGTACGAATTTGCTTTCGTCACAGATACAGATAAAGGATTTGGCCACGGCAGCCACGATTTTTTCACGGGTCAATGCACCGCCACCACCTTTAAGCATATGCATGTGTTCGGTGATTTCATCGGCACCGTCTACATAAATATCCAAGCTGTCGACGCTGTTCAAATCGAATACTTCGATGCCGTGGGCACGCAAGCGTTGTGCAGTCGCTTCTGAGCTGGCCACCGCGCCGGTAATTTTATGTTTTACTTTGGCCAGTTCATCAATAAAGAAATTGGCGGTTGAGCCCGTACCCACGCCGATAATGCCGTCTTTTACATAAGTCACAGCGGCTTTCGCTACTTCCAGTTTCAGTGCGTCTTGTTGTGCTTTATCCATTGCCATTTGCTTCAATCCTTGATTAATTCTTTATAATACAAACAATTCTCTATCATACACTGCAACCCTGCGGTTTTAAAATCTTAACGCCTTTCATGACCATCAATTACCGCGAAAAAATCGAACACTCCCAAGTCTATGCTGTGGCCAGACACACGCCTTTGGATGAGATGCCTAACCTGTCTGCGCGCTTTAAAAATCGGGTGTTATTGAAGCGTGAAGATATGCAGCCGGTGTTTTCATTCAAGCTGCGTGGTGCCTATAACAAAATGGCCAATTTACCGCCCGATGCACTGGCACGGGGTGTGATTTGTGCCAGTGCCGGCAACCATGCGCAAGGTGTGGCGCTGAGTGCGCAAAAAATGGGCTGCCGTGCCGTGATTGTGATGCCGACGACAACTCCGGCGATCAAGGTCAATGCGGTGCGTTCACGCGGGGCCGAGGTGGTGCTGTTTGGCGATAGTTATTCTGATGCTTATGCGCATGCCCTCAAGGTGGAGCAAAGCGAAGGCCTGACCTTTGTGCACCCTTATGATGACCCGGACGTCATTGCCGGTCAGGGCACGATTGCGCTGGAAATTGTGCAGGATCACCCGGAGCCGATAGAAGCGATTTTCTGCTGCGTTGGTGGCGGCGGTTTGCTGGCGGGAATTGCGGCATATATCAAAGCCGTACGTCCGGAAATCAAAGTGATTGGTGTCGAGGCGCAAGATGCCGAAGCGATGACAGAGTCAGTCAAGCTTGGCCAGCGCGTGATGCTGGAGCAAGTCGGTTTGTTTGCAGATGGCGCTGCGGTGAAGCAGGTGGGCGAGCATACCTTTGCTTTGGTGCAGCAGTATGTGGATGAAATGATCGTCGTCGATAACGATGAGGTGTGTGCCGCGATTAAAGATGTGTTTGAAGACACGCGCAGCATTCTCGAACCTGCCGGTGCCTTGGCCTTAGCCGGCTTGAAAGCCTACAGTGAAAAACACCAGTTGCAAGGCAAAACCATGATTGCCGTCGCTTCTGGCGCCAATATGAATTTTGACCGCCTGCGCTTTATCGCTGAGCGCGCCGAGCTGGGTGAGCACCGTGAAGCCGTGTTTGCGGTGACGATTCCTGAAACGCCGGGGGCGTTTAAAGCATTTTGTCGCCAATTGGGTAGCCGGAATATCACTGAATTCAATTACCGTTTTTCTGATAACAAGCAGGCGCATATTTTTGTTGGCCTGGCCGTGCATAACCCGGCGGAGGCGACTGAGATCGCCAGTACGTTGGAGGCAGCGGGCTTGCCAACGCTGAACTTGAGCGATAACGAAATGGCCAAGCTGCATTTGCGCCACCTGGTCGGTGGGCATGCGCCGCAAGCGCAAAACGAAGTGGTTTACCGCTTTGAGTTCCCGGAGAAACCGGGCGCTTTAATGAACTTTCTCGAATCTATGGGTCACAACTGGAACATCAGTTTGTTTCACTACCGCAATCATGGCGCCGATTTTGGCCGTGTGCTGGTGGGGATGCAGGTGCCGCCAGAAGATAAGGCTGCCTTTGAGCAGTTCTTGCAGCAACTGGGCTACCCTTACTGGGATGAAAGTCAGAATCCGGCCTATCGCTTATTTCTAGGATAATTGGTTATAAATAGCCAATATGGTGGCTGTTTACAGCCTTTGTTGGCGGTGATGATGTGAAAAGTAGTTGTGGGCCGCGGTTTGTCGGCGAGTATGATTCTTGCTGCAACTATAAGCTTTAATAAAAAATCAGGAGATAAATGCAATGTTGAATTCATCAATGGCGCGTCGCACGCGCATGAGCTTGCTATTGCTGGCATTAGTCGCCAGTGTGGCAGCCTGTAACAAGCAGGAAGAGCCGGCCGCAGAAGCTGCCGCGCCAGCCGCTGAAGCCGCAGGCGCTGTGGCTTATGTGTCTACGCAAGATGCTGGCGTGAACGTGATTGATCTGGCGACCATGCAGGTCACCAAGCAATTTGACGTCAAGGCACAAGGCCCGCGCGGTCTGGCGGTGACGGACGATGGCAAGCAGTTAGTCGTTGCCACGCGTGAGAATGGCAGTGTTTCTGTTATTGATACGGCCACCGGCGAGGTTGTGAAGCAAATTGAGGTGGGTAAAAACCCTGAGTTCGTGCGTATTAGCGGTAACTTTGCTTATGTGTCGTCTGAGCCAAGCGCCAAAGCTGGTCCGCCACCTAAACCAGGTGAAAAGCATGAAGAGGACGATGACGACGATGATGAAAAAATTCCGGCCAAAATTGCAGTGGTGGATTTGAGCAAAGGCGAAAAAATCCGTGAAATTACCGGCGGCCCGGAAACGGAAGGCCTGGAGTTTTCAGCAGATGGCAAGCAATTGGTGATTACCAATGAAGCAGATAACACCGTGACTGTGCACAATATTGAGACCGGCGAACTGGTGAAAACCATTGCGACACATGAATACGGTGATAGACCGCGCGGTATTAAAGTTTCTCCTGATGGCAACACCTATCTGGCAACGCTGGAGTTTGGGAACAAGTTTCTGGTGATGGATAAAGGCTTTAATGTGGTGCGCACCGTGGATACGGCTGAAACACCTTACGGCATTGCTTACGACAGCAAAGGCGAGCGCATTTTTGTCGCCACCAATAAAGCCAAATTGCTGCAAGTGTTTGATGCCAAAACCTTTGAGAAGGTAAAAGAAGTGCCGACCGGTAACCGC
>NZ_DKJH01000039.1:0-20142 GCF_002454655.1 Methylophilus sp. UBA6697 | reverse complement strand
GCTCTCCCAGCTGAGCTATACCCCCGAATCTCTGGTATTGCAGTTCTTCGTTTTGCAGTGCAATTCAAAGAAGGCGCCATATTAATGATGGCTAGAAGTCTTGTCAACGGCTTTCAACATAAATCTTTAAAAAAACTGCATATCGTTTTGTTTACAGCGCTGACCTGCTGAAAAAATCAGCAAATCAGCCCGCGATGACGGAAACTATTTGAGGTAGGGCTTGATCTTGCTCATGATCTCTTCGCTCTCTGGCCGCGTCATGCTATTAAATGAATACACTTTTTGGCCACCAGGCAGAATGACATATTTATAAAAATTCCATTGCGGTGCCTGCCCGGTTTGCTTGATTAACTGTTGATACAAAGCATTAGCACTACTGCCGGTGACACTGGATTTCTCAACCATGGGAAATTTGACAGAATAAGTCAGCTTGCAAAAGTCACCAATTTGCTTGTTATTGCCTGGCTCTTGCCTGAAGTCATTAGACGGAAAGCCAATGATCACCAGGCCTTTGTCCTTATATTGGTCATATAAAGACTCCAGTGCTTCAAATTGTGGCGTGAAGCCGCACTTGCTGGCCGTGTTCACAATCAGGATGGGTTTGTCCTGGAATTGACAAAAATCGACAGTTTGCCCTTGCAGGGTCTTAAATTGGTGTTGATATATTGGCAGACAGTCAGCCTGCGCCAATGAATAGCCTCCCAAGCCCAATAACATGAATATCACACCTCGCATTGCATCTCTCCTGAAACTTTTGTTTATGTTATGCCTTTACAGACAGTCAGTTAGCTTGATTGTTCTGTATGAATGGCGCATATTTTACTTTTTTTAATAGTTGCCGTTAATAAAATTGTAAGGAACAAAAATGATCATTGGCATAGTCTATGCTAATGCATTATTAAGAACAGTAAGGACTGACATGTTTGAGTAAATTAACGATGTACTGGGAGACCACCATGTTACAAAAAGCAACGCCTACCGACAAATTTAAAAAAATTGATCAAATGCTGGAAGATTTTGCCGGCGATGAAGTCGATGATTTCGAGTCTAGCTATGGCAGCTATGAGAAGAGCCACAAGCACTACTCTGCTGACGAAGATGCTTTAATGAATATTGACGATCTGTATTAACCTGCACGAAGCATGAATGCAGGCGCTAATGCCTGATGCAATCATCACGCACAGCGTGCACCATTACTTACTGATATCACGGTGGTTACTGATTATAGTTGCCTGATATAATGCCGGGATGGAAATTACTACACGCTTGGAATTCGATGCCGGACATCGTATTCCTGATCATAAAAGTCAATGCCGCAATCTGCACGGCCACCGTTACGCCATAGAGATTACCCTCTCGGGGGACATCATCCACGCTGAACACGCTTCAGAAAACGGAATGGTGATGGACTTTGCCGACGTCAAACGCATTGCCCGTGAAACCATCGTTGACCGCTGGGACCATGCCTTCCTCGTCTACCAGGGAGATGCCACCGTTCTGGACTTTCTCAACAGCCTGCCAAATCACAAAACCATTGTATTCCCGACCATTCCAACGGCCGAGAATATGGCTGCAGAGGCCTTCAGATTGCTCAAAGCGCAATACAGGGACACTTTTGGCAACCATCTGAAACTGATGAAAGTCAGGCTCTACGAAACGCCCAATAGCTGGACCGATGCATTTGACCAGGCATAACCAGGTTAAATCGAATGAGTCATTCAAAACAGGTTAATCAATCGGCGACGGCTAACTCAGCCATCACCTGATTTAAGGCGATTGACCATTCCGGCAAGGTCACACCAAACGTTTGCTCAAGCTTGGCGGTTGAGAGCCTTGAGTTTGCCGGGCGTTTAGCTGGCGTAGGATATTCGGCTGTGGCAATAGGCTGCACCGCTTTCACGGCTAAAGCTGGCCAGCCGCGTACACTCTCTAATGCGTGATACTGCGCCACGATTTCACTGGCAAAACCAAACCAGGATATTTCTCCGCTATTCACCAGATGATACACACCACTTTGTGTCATATCTTCCTGATGCCAGCGTGTGACTAATTCTGTCACCGCTTTGGCAATGGCAGCATCTGATGTCGGTGCGCCGTACTGGTCTGCCACAATGCGCAAGTTTTCGCGCTCTTTGGCTAAGCGAATAATGGTTTTTAGAAAGTTTTTACCATAGCTGCCATAAACCCAGCTGGTACGTAAAACCAGGTGCGGCAGCCCAACTTGGCGAATCGCCTCTTCACCGGCCAGCTTGCTAGCGCCATAGATGCTGACCGGGTTAACGGTATCGCTTTCTACATAGGCAGAGTGTTTTGTGCCGTCATAGACATAATCGGTTGAAAAATGAATCAGCCCAGCGTTGAGCCTGGCGGCTTCTTCCGCCAATACACCTGGCGCAACCGCATTAATGGCATAAGCCAATTCACGCTCAGACTCCGCTTTATCCACCGCCGTATAGGCCGCCGGGTTAATGATCAAATCTGGTGCAATTTCACGCACGATGCGCCTGATATGATCAGGCTGCGTTAAATCCAGCTGGTGGCGGTCACAGGCCACCACCTGCCACTCATTGGCTAACTCTAAAGCCAATTGTTGCTGTAATGCGTGACCCACTTGACCGCTGACACCGGTTAACAGAATTTTTTTCATAGCTCAATCAACTGGTCAAATGGCATCAAATTTAGGTGCATCTGCCCAGGATAAGCCCTGCTGGTCTTTGGCCGACAGGCTAGGCGCCTGAGTCAACGGCCAGTCTACGCCCACCGTGGCATCATCCCATTTCAGGCAAGCCTCATGCTGCGGCGCATAGTAATCCGTGGTTTTATACAAAAAGTCTGCCGTCTCAGACAACACGATAAAGCCATGCGCAAATCCCGGCGGAATCCACAGCTGACGGTGATTTTCTGCATTCAAATGTGCACCCGTCCATTGGCCAAAGGTCGGCGAGTCACTGCGCATATCCACCGCGACATCAAATACCTCGCCCTGCACCACCCGCACCAGCTTGCCCTGCGGTTGCTGTATCTGATAATGCAGGCCGCGTAACACACCCTTACCTGAGCGTGAGTGGTTATCTTGTACAAATTGCACATCCAGCCCGGTGCAGTCTTTAAAAGTGTTGGCGTTAAAACTTTCCAGGAAAAAGCCACGGGCATCGCCAAATACTTTAGGCTCCAGAATCAATACTTCTGGAATGTTTGTTGCCACCACTTGCATTAAAACACCTGCTCTTTGAGAATTTGTTTCAGATACTGCCCATAGCCATTTTTGGCATATTTATCAGCCAATTTATCCAATTGCTCGGCATTGATAAACCCCTGGCGGTAGGCAATTTCTTCCAGGCAGGAGATTTTCAAGCCCTGGCGCTTTTCAATGGTTTGAATAAAGCCACTGGCTTCAAGCAGAGACTCGTGGGTGCCGGTATCCAGCCAGGCCATGCCACGGCCCATGACTTCAACGTTAAGCTCGCCCCAGGCTAGGTATTGCTTATTGACATCGGTAATTTCAAGCTCACCGCGTGGCGAGGGTTTGAGGTTTTTGGCAATTTCGACCACGCGCTGATCGTAAAAATACAAGCCCGTCACTGCATAGCGGGATTTCGGCTGTGCCGGTTTTTCTTCCAGGCTAATCGCCGTTCCATCAGCATCGAATTCCACTACGCCATAACGCTCGGGATCATTCACCGGGTAAGCAAACACAGTCGCGCCCTGCTCGCGCTGACCAGCGGCCATGGCCATTTCACCTAACTCGTGCCCATAGAAAATATTGTCGCCTAGTACCAGCGCACTGGTATCGTTGCCGATGAAGGACTCACCAAGGATAAACGCCTGCGCCAGGCCATCTGGAGACGGCTGCACCTGATATTCAATACGCATGCCCCACTGGCTGCCATCACCCAGCAGTTCTTTAAAACGCGGCGTGTCCATAGGCGTGGAAATAATCAGCACCTCGCGTATGCCTGCCAGCATCAGGGCCGACAAAGGATAGTAAATCATGGGCTTGTCATACACGGGCAACAGCTGCTTGGAAACCACTTGCGTTACCGGGTACAAGCGTGTGCCGGAGCCACCGGCCAGTACAATGCCTTTTCTTGCCATTATGCGAGCTCCTCTCCACGTTCGTGGTAATTCTTGTTCAGCCAATGCTGGTATTCACCGCTGGTGACACGCGCCACCCACGCATGATGCTCCAAATACCAGCGCACGGTTTTACGGATGCCGGTTTCAAAGGTTTCCTCTGGCTTCCAGCCCAGCTCTTGCTCAATCTTGCTGGCATCAATCGCGTAACGCGCATCATGGCCCGGCCGGTCTTTGACAAAAGTCATCTGGTCACGGTAACTGCCTTGCGCTTTTGGTCGCTCCTGGTCTAGGATGTCGCACAAGGTATGCACCACATCGAGGTTGGTTTTTTCATTCCAGCCACCGATGTTGTAGGTTTCCCCTACTTTGCCTTTGGCCAATACCTCGCGAATCGCACTGCAATGGTCTTCGACATACAACCAGTCGCGAATATTGCTGCCATTACCATAAATAGGTAATGGTTTGCCAGACAAGGCATTATGTATCACCAGCGGAATCAGCTTTTCCGGAAAGTGATACGGGCCATAATTGTTGGAGCAGTTGGTGGTCAGCGTCGGCAAGCCATAAGTGTGGTGATAGGCACGCACCAGGTGGTCAGAAGCCGCTTTTGAAGCTGAGTATGGGCTATTCGGCTGATAAGTATTGGTTTCCTTAAACGCCGGATCATTTGGCCCCAGCGAACCGTAGACTTCGTCAGTAGAGACATGCAGGAAGCGGAACTGCTGTTGCTCATCCACCGGCAACGCTTGCCAATAGGCGCGCACCTCCTCCAGCAAATTAAAAGTACCCACGACATTGGTTTGAATAAAAGCATCCGGCCCGTGGATAGAACGGTCCACATGGCTCTCGGCCGCAAAATTGAGTACCGCACGCGGCCGATGCGTTTCCAGCAACGCTTTAACCGCCACACGGTCACCAATATCCGCATGCACAAAAATATGGTGAGGATTTTGGCTGATACCGGCCAGGTTTTCCATGTTGCCGGCATAGGTCAACTTATCCAGATTGATCACTGTCCCCAACTTGTGCCTGACCCAGGCATTGACAAAGTTGCTGCCAATAAAACCGGCGCCGCCGGTAACTACGATTGTTTCTGTAAGCATAAAAGACCTAAATCCAGAATAGTTTTACCGATTGATACTTACTGCATATTAGCTTATGGCGTCTTATCTCAAATGCCCGATAAGCAGCCATGACATCATGTTAATGCTGTCGCTACCATGAAGTTGCACCGGCCTTGGCAAGGCCGCTGATGTATTGTTGATGCGCGTCCAACTCTTCTGCATCTGCCGTGACCAGCTTTAATGCAGAAAAATCTACTGCCAGATGCGTATGCGTCGTTTGCTCTACCGGGCTGGATAACTCCATCAGCAAGCTTTCCTGGCCACGCGTCATGGCGATATAGACTTCAGCCAGCAACTCCGCATCCAGCAAAGCGCCGTGTAAGGTACGTTGCGAGTTATCAATGCCAAAGTGGCGGCATAAGGCATCCAGATTGTTACGCTGCCCTGGCCGCATTTCCTTGGCCATTTTCAAGGTATCGATAATCCCGCTGACATAGGTCTCCAGTTTGTCCTGGCCGAGTTTGGCGAGTTCCATATTAAGAAAGCCAATATCGAACGGCGCATTATGGATAATTAACTCGGCACCCCGGATAAACTCGACAAACTCTGCGGCAATACTTGCGAATAACGGTTTGTCCTGCAAGAACTCCAGAGAAATACCATGCACTTCTTGCGCGCCTGGATCGATCTCACGTTCTGGATTAATGTAGATGTGAAAATGGCGCTGGGTCGGCCTGCGGTTAAAGATTTCTACTGCCGCAATTTCAATAATACGATGGCCCTGGTCCGGATATAAACCAGTGGTTTCCGTATCGAGAAAAATCTGTCTCATGCAATCCCCCTGTTAACCCGCTGCAACCGTCAGCACGCCCTGATTGGCCAGTGCATCCGCGCGCTCATTGCCTTCATTACCCGCATGTCCTTTTACCCAGATCCACTCGATCTGGTGCGGTCCTGCCAGTGCGTCCAGCATTTGCCACAAGTCGGCATTTTTGACCGGCTTTTTATCTGCTGTTCGCCATTGCTTTTTTTTCCAGCCTGCCAGCCACTCTGTCATGCCTTTTTGCACATAGCTGGAGTCTGTATACACCTTCACCTGAGAGGGCTTTTTCAATGCTTGCAGCCCTTGAATCACCGCCATCATTTCCATGCGGTTATTCGTGGTCAGCACTTCGCCCCCAAACAGTGACTTTTCATGCTCACCTGCTTTGAGCCATACGCCCCAGCCCCCGACGCCAGGATTGCCTTTGCAGGCACCATCAGCGTACATTTCTATCCATTGTTGTGTCGACATCCGCGCATTCTAACTGTTTTTGTGCCTGTTTTTGTATGCTGGACTGGCCTTTTCGCACTTGCAACGCATGGTTGAGCGGGGATTTTTTCCATTCAGGTTTCAGCAAGCGCACATTCAATACCCTTTTTTTGGCAATCAGGAAATAGACGCCGCCGGTCATGCCACAAGTGTGCCGCCCCCAGCGCTCTAGGCAAGATTGCCGTGCCAGCCACAACGGATCATTCACCGGCAAGGCATGCACCAGGCTACCGCTATGCACCACTTCAAATCCCAGCACGTTGAGCCAATCGCGTATACGCCAGGCAGTGAACAAGCGCTGAAATCGTCCAGCCTGCTTAAACTGGCCGACCCGGGCGCGCAGCCCTAACCCACTCAGCGGTGTGATGCCCGTCAGTATCAGTGTGCCTTCAGGCACCAACACGCGAAATACTTCACGTAGCGTCTGCTGCGGGTCAGCACACTGTTCCAGCACATGCGGCATACACACCAGGTCCACTGACTGTTCGGCAAAAGGCAAAAATTCACTTTCACACAGCAATGAAGCCGTTGGTGTCGCAGAGAGCTGTAAAGAATGTTTGTAGGGGATGCGACATTGCTCAAGCAAGTCATGCGTCGGCCAGCCGATCTGCAAGGCATGAAAGCCAAACACATCAGCGACCGTTTGCGCATAGAGCGGAATTTCGCGCTGCGCGATGTAGCTGCCCAAAGCCATGGCTTCAAAAGCCGTTGTATTCAAAGTAGCAGGCTGGCTGGATTGCAAGGTAGACTCCCCAAAATGCCAGAGTTAAAACAAAGCGAACAAATAAGCGCTTAAACACGATTGTGCCTTGACAATCATGACCATTTTTTCAATGATGCGGGATGCACGTCACTTCTGCAAGCATAGAGATCACCGCACTGCCCGCTTTTAGCGATAATTATTTATGGCTGATTCACTGTGGTCAACATGCGCTGGTGGTCGACCCTGGTGATGCCGAGGTCGTAGCACAAGCGCTGCAGGCTCGCCAGTTGCAGCTTGATGGCATATTGCTGACCCACCACCATGCAGATCATGTTGGTGGGGCCGCAGCGCTACAGCAGCGCTGGCAATGCCCGGTCTATGCGCCGGACAGCGACCACCCTGCTTATCAGTCATTGCAGGCCAAGCGCGTCAAACAAGGTGATCACCTCACATTTGCACACGTTGGCGCCTTGACTGACTCCTTGACTTGCGATGTGCTAGCTTTGCCTGGGCATACCCTGGACCATGTGGCTTACTACCTCAATTACCGGCACCTGTTTAGTGGTGACGTATTGTTTGGTGCAGGCTGTGGCCGGTTGTTTGAAGGTACGCCTGCACAAATGTATGCCTCGCTGCAACACATCGCTGCACTGCCTGCTGACACGCTGATTTATCCGGCGCATGAATATACGGCCCACAATATCGCTTTTGCACAAACAGTGGACCCCGACAATCCGGACTTGCAGCAGCGTGCGCAAAATACTGCGAATTTACGCGCGCAAAACTTGCCCACATTGCCCACCACCTTGGCCCTGGAATTAGCGACCAACCCGTTTCTGCGCTGCGAAGCCTTGTCAAAACAAATAGCCTTTCAGCACTGGTCGCCGATTGATGTGTTTACCGAACTGCGCGCCCGGCGCAACCACTTCTGATGCAGATCGTCTGTGCAGACATAAAGACTTGTCTCACTGAAAAATTAACGTAGAATGATGTCCTCCTTAAAGCGCTTGTATGCGTTACGTCAATCACGTGCTGGTTGGCATGGCCACCTGGCCGCCCGGTTTCATCAATGCATGCGCAAGTTTTTTCGTGTATCCGCTTGCGCGACAGTCTCAGGATTAAGTATTACCGTCATGCGTTTTAAAAAATTACTGCTATGTGCCGCCCTTTCAGCCTTTCCATTATTGGCATTGGCTGAATACGTAGAGCCAGCCAGCATGTCGGATGACAACGGCAGTTATGATGAAAGTTATGGCGGCCCGGAATCAGAAAACTATAATTCCAGTTACCAGTTTGAAGACTCGTTAACCCTGCAAGATAGCCTGTGGGATCGCGTACGTGATGGCTTTAACATGCCTGACATAGATTCCACCTATACCAACAAGCACGAGCAGTGGTATGCCTCACGCCCGGACTATGTGTCACGCATGCTGGAGCGCAGCAAGAAGTACCTTTACCATATTGTGGTTGAAGTCGAAAAAAGAGGCATGCCGACTGAAATCGCGCTATTGCCCATGATTGAAAGCGGCTTTAACCCGAAAGCGCTCTCTACCAGCAAAGCCTCGGGTATCTGGCAATTTATCCCCTCTACCGGCAAAGACTTTGGCCTCAAGCAAAACTACTGGAAAGATTCACGTAAAGACGTCACCGCTGCGACCCAGGCTGCGCTTAACTACCTGCAAAAACTCTACACCATGTTTGGCGCCTGGGACCTGGCGCTTGCTGCTTACAATGCTGGCGAAGGCACGGTGGCACGTGCGATTGAACGCAACCGCCAGTTAGGCTTGCCAACCGACTACCAGCATTTGTCTTTGCCTGACGAAACGCGTAATTACGTACCAAAATTGCAGGCGATTAAAAACATTATTTTCCGCCCTGAAAACTATGGTTTAACGCTTAATGAAATCCCCAACAAACCATATTTCACCACGGTGCAAGCCCCTAACAAAATCGATGCCAAGCTGGCGGCTGAACTGGCAGGGATTTCACTGGAAGAATTTAACGCGTTGAATCCCAGTTTTACGCGCCCGGTGCTGATTACTGAAAACAGCCATCAAAAACTATTGTTACCTACCTGGGCTGCCAGCAATTTCACCAACAACCTCAGTGGTTACAATCGGCCATTATCTAACTGGCACAGCTACCAGCCTAAGCGCGGCGAGCGACTAGGCGCGATTGCCAGCCAGTTTGGTATCAGCATTTATGAGTTGAGCGCCACCAATAACCTCAAGCCTAACCGCAACCTGATTGTGCGCAGACCACTGTTGGTCCCTGCCAGTGTGCAATCCGGCCTGACGCGCCCCATTGATGTCGCCGCGATGGCACAATTACCGATTGAGATACCAGTTGAAAGAGAATCTTCAAGCAAATCCGTATCCATCTCGCATAAGGTGAAACAAGGTGATACATTGGCAAAACTAGCCAAACGTTATGGCATCACTAGCAAACAAATCATGCAACAAAACCACCTGAAATCGAAAAATCTGGCCGTTGGCCAGGTATTGCAGTTCGAAAAGCAGGAAGAGAAAACAAGTAACACTACTAGCCAGTCACGCGGGTCAAAAACAAGCGGGAAACCTAGTCACAAAAAAACAACGGCCTCTACTAAAACGCGCACGAGTACATCCTCTGCCGCACATAAAAAAACGACCACAACCCATAGTAAAAAAACTAAATCGACACACTGACACGGCCCCAAACCATGACAAATCAACCATTGTCCGGCATGCATGACATTCGCACCAAGCGGCATGGGTCTACAGGTCAACGATTTGCAGTTAGCCTATTGTGTAGCTGGCTGATCGCTTGCAGTTCAGATCAACCGGATAAAAACACCCCAACCCTTAACCAGACTTACCCGGCGCAGCCTGGCGGCACCATGATCAGCGCCATGCCCTCAGACCCGAGCAGTATGATAGGTATGGTTGCAGGTGAATCTGCCTCTCTGGCGATTGGCGCTTACCTGTTTAACTCAGTGCTCAAGTATGACCAGAATCTGGATCTGACCGGTGAGCTGGCTGAGTCATGGCAAGTGGCCGATGACAAGAAAACCATTACCTTTAAATTGAAACCGGGCTTGCAATGGGCGGATGGCAAACCACTTACTAGCGCGGATATCCTCTTCACCTGGCAACTGATTACCGATGAAAATACGCATAGTCCGTATGCCTCAGACTACCAGCTCGTGACCAAAGCCGAAGCACCGGATACACGCACGTTTATCGTGCATTATTCACAACCGTTTGCGCCAGCACTCGAGAGTTGGGCCAGCTTGCAAGTATTGCCCAAACATAAACTGGCAGGACAGGATATCCGCACCACCAGTTTTGCGCAAAAACCGTTAAGCAGCCATTATTACCAGTTAAAAGAATGGCGACATGGTGAATATATCAAACTGGAAAAGAATCCTAAATCCGTGTTAGGCCCGGCCAACATTGACCATTTGATTGAGCGCATTATCCCCGATCCTGCGGCACAATTCCTGGAGTTAATGGCTGATAACATTGACAGCATGAATATGGACCCGATTACCTATGCGCGCATCATTCCATCGCGCCCGGCTTTGCAAGCCAGGCTCAATCAGTATAAAGAGCTAGGCAATAGCTACACCTATCTTGGCTTTAACCTTAAACGCAAACCATTTGATGATGTACGCGTCCGTAAAGCCATTAATTACGCCATAGACAAGCAAGAAATTATTGACGGCGTTTACTTAGGCTTGGGAATTGCCATTGCTTCCCCTTACAAGCCCGGCACCCGCTGGAGCAATCCACAACTGACACCCTACCCATTCGACCCAGCGAAAGCAAAACAACTGCTGGCAGAAGCAGGCTACCAAGACAGTGACGGTGACGGCATTGTGGAACGCAACGGCAAAAAATTATCGTTTGAAGTGCTGACTAACCTCGGCAATAAACAGCGCGAAAAAACAGCGGTGATTATCCAGCGCCGTTTAAAAGAAGTCGGCATTGAAACGCATATCCGCACCCTGGAATGGGCCAGCCTGCTGACCAATTTTATTAAACCAGGCGACTTTGACGCGGTCGTCATGGGCTGGGGCTTGGGGTTAGATCCGGATCAATACACCATCTGGCATTCCAGCCAGCAAAAGCCTGGGCAATTCAATTTTATTGGCTATAACAATCCAGCCGTGGATAAATTACTCGAGCAAGGTCGCCTGGAATTTGATCCGGAAAAGCGCATGCAGATTTATCATGATTTTGCCAAGGTGCTTTATGATGATAGCCCACTGGTGTATTTATCTGCAGGCTACGGCCTGACGGCCATCCATAAGCGCATACAAGGTATTATGAATCCGGTACCGCCAGCAGGCGTCGGCTACGACTCACAAAAGTGGTACGTCCCTGAGCCACTCAGGCGCACGCAAATACAGGCAGAATAGGCATGCTTAATTATTTGATCAGGCGCGTATTGTGGATGGTTCCGATGTTGATCGGCATCAGCCTGATTTCCTTTTTTATCATGCACCTGGCACCTGGCGACATCACCAGCAGCGAAGCGGCATTTGATCCCAAATCATCTGAAGAATCGCGCCAAAAACTGCGCGAACTGTATCATTTAGACAAACCCATCATCGTGCAATATGGCTTGTGGCTGCAACGCATGGTGCACCTGGACTTTGGCCACTCGTTTGCCAGCCACCAAAAACCGGTGTTTTGGGCAGAAACCGATAAAGAAGGAAACACGACGCCTGGCATGATTCAAGAGGCGTTACCTATCACGCTGCTGATGAATATCGTCGGCTTGTTGTTGACCCTGACACTGGCCGTGCCGCTGGGCGTCATTGCGGCCAAGAAGTATGGGCAGTGGCCAGACCGTAGCATCACGCTATTTAACTTTATTGGTTTCTCTATTCCCGGTTTTTGGCTGTCTTTATTGTTGATGTATTGGCTAGGCGTGATTCACCCATGGTTTCCCATTTCTGGCCTGCATAGCCTCAACTACGCCCAGCTCGACGCCTGGCAAAAATGCCAGGACCTGTTTATGCATTTATTTCTGCCCGTGGTGATTCCAGCTATCACAGGCCTCGCCGGTGTCACCATGTTTGTTAAAAACGGCATGCTGGATGTACTGAGCCAGGATTTCGTCACCACCGCGAGGGCAAAAGGCCTCAGTGATCGTACCGTCACTTACCGCCATGCCTTGCGCAACGCGCTATTACCGCTGATTACCCTGATCGGCTTATCGCTGCCCGGCCTGATTGGCGGCTCCGTCATCGCTGAAACCATTTTTGCCATCCCCGGCATGGGTAAATTATTTTACGAAGCCGTCATGATGCGTGATTTTCCCGTTGTCATGGGTATTTTGACCATAGGCTCAGCACTCACCCTGATGGGCAACCTACTGGCCGACCTTACTTATGCCTGGGCAGATCCGCGCCTGCGCAGAGGCGTCATGCCGCAACGCTAAATAGAGAACGATAAGCAGAGAACATACGATGCAAAGAATCCTGCAAAATCCTTTGGCGCTGACCGGGCTCTGCTTAATCGGCGTCATTCTGCTGCTTGCGCTGCTCGCGCCATTGATCGCGCCCTATGACCCGGATGCGATTCAAGTCAAACAAATCCTGGTTGCGCCTTCAGCCGAACACTGGATGGGCACCGACGGCCTTGGCCGTGATGTCTGGAGCCGCATGCTGTTTGGCGGCCGCGTATCCTTGTTGGTCGGCTTAGTTGCCGTGGGTATTTCGACCGTGATTGGCGTCATTCTCGGCGCCTTGGCTGGTTACTACCGCGGCTGGGTAGACACCGCCATCATGCGCCTAGTCGACATCATGCTCTCCATCCCCAGTTTTTTCCTGATTCTCGCGGTGATCGCCTTTTTAAGCCCTTCGATTACCAACGTCATGATCGTGATTGGCCTCACCTCATGGATGAGCGTCACACGCCTGGTCAGGGCCGAGTTTCTGAGTCTGACCCAGCGCGAATTCGTCACCGCTTCAACCGCCTTGGGCGCGCAAGACTGGCGCGTCATTTTTAAACACTGCCTGCCTAATAGCCTCACGCCTGTATTAGTCAGCGTGGTACTAGGCATTGCCAGTGCCGTGTTGCTCGAATCTGGCCTGAGCTTTCTGGGCCTCGGTGTGCAACCGCCACAAGCCTCCTGGGGCAACATTCTCACGGACGGCAAGGAGTATATCCAGTTTGCCTGGTGGCTCTCGCTCTACCCCGGACTTGCCATATTAATTACCGTGTTAGGGTATAATCTGCTCGGCGAAGGTTTGCGTGATGTGTTTGACCCGCATTCTCACACCCGCTAACCCAATTAACTGAACCAAATTACCAAACAGGAACAAGCATGGCATTTCTTGCTGGAAAAAAAATTCTGATTGCCGGTTTGCTGAGCAACCGTTCAATCGCTTATGGCATTGCTGCCGCAATGAAGCGTGAAGGCGCTGAACTGGCCTTTACCTATCAAGTCGACAAACACGAAAAGCGTGTGCGCGACCTGGCTGCTGACTTCGAGTCCGACATTGTTTTACCCTGTGACGTTGCTGAAGATGCGCAAATCGACAACCTGTTCGTAGAGTTGGCTAAAGTCTGGGATGGCCTGGACAGCTTGATACACTCTATCGCCTTCGTGCCTAAAGTCGCCCTTGATGGTGACTACCTGGACAATATCAGCCGCGAATACTTTCATATCGCGCACGATATCAGCTCCTACAGCTTCTCCGCCATGGCTAAAGCCGCCTACCCAATGATGCAAGGCCGCAACGGCAGCTTGCTGACACTGAGCTACCTGGGTGCAGAACGCACCATGCCTAACTACAACGTCATGGGCGTGGCTAAAGCCAGCCTGGAAGCCAACGTACGTTACCTGGCACAAAGCCTGGGCCCACGTGGCATCCGCGTTAACGCAGTGTCTGCAGGCCCGATCAAAACGCTGGCTGCTTCAGGCATCGCCGACTTCGATAAAATGATCGGCTTTAACGAGAAACACGCCGCGCTGCGCCGCAACGTCACAATTGAAGAAGTCGGTAACGTTGCCGCTTTCTTGTCTAGTGACCTGGCTTCTGGCGTCACTGGTGAAATCACCTACGTGGATGGTGGCATGAACATTACTGCCGCAGGTCAAATCGACTAAACGATTTTCTAGCACAATAAAAACGCCTGTACTCTCAAAGTCAGGCGTTTTTTTACAGCTCAATGCTGAGTGCTTGCATGATTTAACAATAATGCAGTAAATTACTTAGAACTGATTCGCCGCTATCTAAAACGGTAAGCAAAGACAAGGTGCACTAAAATATAAATAGAATTAAAAGTGGTGCATGAAAAAATAGTAACTATATGATTATTAAAAATAATGAATAATTTTATGTTTATATACACCGTTCCCAATAAAATATTAAATTCGCTTTTGGTGTCTAATTTACGTTAAGGTTCGTGATGCGTACGTGTGATTGCACATTTAACCGAAAAGCGCTACTAGCTAGCGAAATAGCAGTGTGTTTTTACTGTTTCAAACAGTTCCCGCCCTCAGAGGTGGTCGGATGGTGCGATGGGGAAGATTCATCACAAACTGCAATATGTCCCTATTGTATGGTTGATTCTGTGGTTGGTTTTAACGGTCAAGTTGATCTTGAGTGGGTAAAAGCTCGCCATAAGAGGTCTTTTGAGTAAACATGCAAATCCCTAACCCATCCGAGGGACTGGCGAGAGCTTTCTTCGATGCATACAATTTTAATAACAATGGCTGTGCCACTACTGTCGCCAGCCCCTTATGTCACACGTTAGGCTTTCAATGAACTACACGCTTGATAATGGTGAAAAGTTGAATCAAGAGTTTCCAGAAACATTCTGGATACCAAGCCAAGTAGAACGAGAAAATTTATTACCAGGTGAGTTGGTGAAATTGATATTTCGAATTTCACTGGAGAGTGAGCAGCATGTTGAGAGAATGTGGGTTATGGTTAAAGAGCGGACCACAAATGGTTATATTGGTGAGTTGGATAACGACCCTTATTGTACAAATGAGCTTCGCCACGGGGCATTGGTAGAATTTGAGCCAGCACATGTTATTCAAATATATGAAGAGCTATCCAAAGCCTAACCCGTCATTCAAGCNNGCCCCTTAATTCAAACGTTATGCCTCATGAATAAATCACACATTGAGTTAGTTCGCCAAGCAATACCACTTTGGTATGCCCAAATGGCATGGGCAAAAGAACTTCTAGTCCGAACGTTCAACTTGGAGCGTGCAGAAGATATTCTAAACAAAGAGAATAAGGGCATTCGCCAAATACCAGCCACTTCTTGGTTCATTCGAACTCACGGCATTGGTGTTGATATATTCAAAACACCTAATGTTGGTGGCATTAACTTCGATTTTGATAAACCAAATCCAGATGCTTGGCGGCTAGTTATTTTTATTGAGCGTCAGGTAAATGATGGGCAACTAAAATATGAGCTCTATCGAGAATTAATCGACGATGAAGAACTTATGAAAAAAGTTGTCAACGAGGCATTAAATGCAGCATAACTCATCCATCAAGCGGGACCCGCTAAAGCACGCCCCTTATCTCAAACGTTAGCCATTCAAATGCATATCTATCAAAAGTTTCTGCTTATTATAATTTTATGTAACATCTACGGCCTAGCCGTAGGCGAAGAAGCTGAAATGCCTGCTTTTTCTTCACCCCCAATCAAATATATCAACCAAACCAGCATTGGTGGTGCTGTCGGACATCCCAATGAAATTGCTCAAGTAACGGATGATCTTGTCATTGGCGACAAAACAAACCAAAACCTAAAGTTTTGGTTCTATATTTATGGAGCCAACTTTCATATATGCAGTGCTAGCGGTGTTGCTGAAAAACTAGAAAAAAATACATATCAATACCAAGTTAGTGACACTTCATGCCAGTTGAAACTTACGTTCAAATCCAATCATGCAACCTTAGAAGATATAGGCGGCAATTGTAGAGATTTATTTTGTGGCAGCAGAGGTAATATTGGTAAAACTGCTTTTCACAAAATAGGTTCAAGGCTAACCCATCCTTCAAGCGGGACGCGCTAAAGCCAGCCCCTTAATTCAAATGTTAGGCAATTAGCACATGAGCTCACAACAAATAGAATCGTCAATTAAGCTGGCCCATCCAGGAAAACGGTTTCAAGGGCAATTCATAGATGGGCTGGTTTCGTATTTGCTCGGAATAATAGTGTTCTACGTATCTGATTTTTTTATCGGCAGAGAGTCCGCTGTATATTTGGGCTTTGCTGTTGGTTTCTTATACTTCCTGTTCTCAGACGCTTTACCTAATGGTCAAAGTGTTGGTAAACAGCTTCTAAATATTCGGGTAATTCACAAGGAAACGAAGCTTCCCTGCTCTTTGTTTCAATCATTTCTACGAAACGCTACGTTTCCGCTAGGCCTCCTTGATTGGGCTCTAATATTTTTTGGCGCACATCGCAGACTGAGCGACTTCATTGCGTCCACGATAGTTGTTAAAAATGATAGCAAATCGACCTAACCCCTCCATCAAGCGGGACTTGCTAAAGCCAGCCCCTTAATTCAAACGTTATGTATAAAGACACCAACTACACTCCTAATCACATACCTGCAAATGAAAGAATGCAAAATATTGCTTTCTCTATTTTGCTAGCTGCCTATGGAGCATATGGTGTCTGGGTTAACGATCTGTATATCCCGGGTAAACGCTCTAAAGACATTCATCTTCACGATGTCCCTGCTTGGATAATGTATGCAGCATTTATTTGTGCCTGTTTAGTGATGCTCTCAGTGGTCGTCGACCATTACGACAAACGTAACAACGAAACAAATTACAAGCTATTCGCAAATGTTTTTAAGTATCTTGGGTGGGGATTTTTTGTGCTTTCCTTAATAATGGCAATCATTCGGTAATGCATAACCCATCCATCAAGGGGACGCGCTAAAGCGTACTTCGCAACCAAACCTTACCAATCATCTACTATAGTATTCACAAGCGCTCCACTGTCAAAATAGCCAAAGTTAATTTGACAGACGAGCCATAGATTTAAAAATGTTAGGTAATCGTGTTATGCGCTATCAAGGCAGAGTCACCTCTTGGAAAGACGAACAAGGTTTTGGTTTTATCACGCCGCATGGTGGTGGCAACCAGATGTTTGTTCATATTACGGCTTTTACGAACCGTTATCGCCGACCGATGAATAATGACATTGTGACTTACACAGTCAAAAAGGCTGCAAATGGAAAACTGCAGGCTGAACACGTTAAATACATTGATGATGCAGTACGATCCAAAGATGGTACCTTTCTGTTACTTTTTGCCATTGTTTTTCTTGCCTGCATGGCTACCGCGGTCTTTTTGAGCAAACTACAGCCACTTATCTTTTACCTTTATATCGCAGCAAGCCTTTTGTCGCTGATCGTCTATCAGCGAGATAAATCAGCAGCCAAGCGAAATCTGAGACGCACACCAGAAATTACATTACATATACTGGCATTGATTGGTGGCTGGCCGGGCGCAATCCTGGCACAAAGGTGGTTTCGCCACAAATCGAAAAAGCTTTCTTTCCAACTCTTATTCTGGATGACGATTACTCTTAACTGTGCCGCGCTTGCCTGGTTGCTTTCACCTGGTAGTACAACCGCTTTGAGTTTTCTTGCCAGTTCGCAATAAAAACCTCTCTATACAAAATAAAAAAGGAGGGCAATGCCCTCCTTTCTTTACTTCAGCTCGCTAAATTATTCATTACCTTTTGATAACAATACTTTCGCATTGAACTGAATATCTTTCTTGGCTTTGAGTGAACCGACATAAGCATGGGACATTTCATCGCCCAATGCCGCCTGATAGGCTTTAAACGCTCTGTCAGCCACGTCCGGCTGGTCTTTGAGCTTCTGGTTAACCGCAATCACTTTAATCACGGTGTAGCCCTTATTAGCTTCATTAAAACCATAGTAGGCTGGCAAGGTATGCGTATTCACCTTAAACACATTTCTCATCACGCCATCGCTCAACCCTTGTGCGTTTCTGCGATCGATAGTCACCGGAGTGATCCAGTCCGTATCCGTCGCTTTACCTGCTTTAAGGTCTGCCAGCAGTGCTTCACCTTTTTGTTGTGCCAGTTTGCCTGCGGCTTCGGCTTTCAACAATGCCTCAATGCCACCTTTTACTTCATCAAAGCTACGTGGCGCTTCTGGCGCATACTCGACCACGCGTCCGGCGATCAAGTTGTTTGGCGACACTTCAACCGCTTCGGTATTGCGCTTTTCTTTCAGTACTTCATCAGAAAATACCAAGGTTGCAAAACGATCACTCTTAAAGAATTTAGAGATTTCGTCTTTGCTCATCGCTGGAGAGGTTTGTACTTGTACATTAAACTTCTTGGCGACCGGGTCCAGGCTGCCGGATTGCTCGTAGACAGTGTTACCGAAGTCATCGGCCAGTTCTGCATATTTGGCTTGTGCTTTCTGGAACAGCAATTCTGCTTTCAGTTTGAGTTTCACAGAATCAAAGTCAGAAGACTCACCAGTAATGCCAGTCAGCTTGATAATGTGGTAACCAAACTCGGACTCAACCAAGTCACTGATATCGCCGACCTTCATCGAGAAGGCTGCGTCTTCAAACGGTTTCACCATCGCGCCACGGCCAAAGCTGCCCAAATCGCCGCCTTTACCAGCAGAGCCCGTATCTTGAGAGTTTTCAATCGCCAGCTTTTCAAAGCTCTTGGGGTTGGCTTTGACTTGTTTAAGAATAGTCTCGGCTTTCTCTTTGGCGGCTGCTTTTTCAGCTGGCGTTGCTGTACTGCTGAAGCCAATCAGGATATGACTGGCTTGACGCTGTTCGTCGCCTTGCAATTTAGCTGCATTTTCGTCGTAGAACTGCTTCAGCTCTGCATCCGTCACACTTACCTGCCCCATCAAGCCAGCGGCCGTCAGCAAAGCAAATTGCAGCTTCACCTTGGCTGGCGCGATGAACTTGGTTTTATGCTGATTGTAATAGGCTTGCACTTGCTCTGGTGTGACGTTGACCTGATTCACGAAATCAGACACTTTAACGTCAACCACAGTGACTTCACGTTGCTCAAACTCTGACATGAGTGATTGCTCAGCCACTTTTTTCGGCATAAACACCAGGTTAGTCAAACCATCACGCACCTGCTGTACAGCTAGGTCCTTACGTACGCTTTGTTCAAACTTGGCTGGGGTCAGTTTATTTTGCGTCAGCAGCTGATTATAAGTCTCTTCAGAAAACTTACCGTTGCTCTGAAATTCTGGCATCCCTAATACGTGTTGGCTCAATTGCTCATCACTGATCTTGAAGCGATAGTCCTGAACTGCGCCTTCTACCAAACGGCGGGTAATAATGCCATCCAGCACAGATTGCTTGAATGCCGGGCTTTCCAGCATGGCTGGATCAACTTTTTGCCCTTGTGACTGCATGTAGTTACGTGCATTTTCAACCGCGTTAGAGAACTCCTGTAAAGAGATCTTTTGGCCATCTACTTTGGCCACAGCGACTTGACCACCGGCCTGATTTAAATAGGAGTCGATGCCAAACAATGCAAATGGCACCACAATCAGCGCCAGAATGACTTTTGCCATCCATCCTTGTGTATGTTTTCTTAGTGCTTCCAACATTTTATAGTTTCCATTACCTGATTTTTTGCAACGGTAAACTATACCATAAACCTGCCAATATCGCCGGATTCCAGCCTAGTGTTCATACTTTGACAGCGGCTTTATTGGCAGGAAACAAGTGGGCGCATCAGTACGGGATGCTTAGAATGAAGCATTATTAAATGTGCATGCCGAAAGCTTGAGATCCATGCATGACGCAATGCAAAAAATATCGATTTAAATATTCAATCTAAATTGAAATGCAAAACTGAAAGGCGGATATGAATAGCAAAGAGATGACAGAAATGCAGAAAAGAAAAAAGCCCTGAATAATCAGGGCTTTTTATTTGGCGGAGCGGACGGGACTCGAACCCGCGACCCCCGGCGTGACAGGCCGGTAT
>NZ_DKJH01000037.1:0-61305 GCF_002454655.1 Methylophilus sp. UBA6697 | reverse complement strand
GCTGAGAAATTGGCTACTCGTCAAGCTTCACAAAAAGCAATTACTGCTTTGGCTCCAATCTTGCCAGAATTCCTGGGCGGTTCAGCTGACTTGACAGGTTCAAACCTGACAGCAGCTAAAGAGTTCAAACACGTGAGCGGCAAAGAGCCAGGCAACTACATCTCTTACGGTGTACGTGAGTTCGGTATGGCTGCCATCATGAACGGTATGGCATTGCACGGTGGCTTGTTGCCATACGGCGGTACTTTCCACATGTTCTCTGACTACATGAAAAACGGCATGCGTATGTCTGCGTTGATGCATCAACGTGTGGTTTACGTGCTGACCCATGACTCTATCGGTCAAGGTGAAGATGGTCCTACACACCAACCAGTTGAAAACACTTCTGGCTTGCGTCTGATTCCTCGTATGGATGTATGGCGTCCAGCTGACTCTACAGAAACAACCGTTGCATGGGTTGCTGCAGTAGAGCGTACTGAAGGCCCAACCAGCTTGGTATTGAGCCGTCAAGCTGTGCCAGGCATCAAGCACGACAGCAAAGACTTCGACTTGATCCGTAAAGGTGGCTACGTGTTCTCTGACGTGGCTGGCGCACAAGTTATCATCATCGCTAACGGTTCTGAGTTGGATCTGGCTATTCAAGCTGCTGCTGAATTGAACGCAGCGGGTACTAAAGTGCGCGTGGTTTCAATGCCATCCACCAACGTATTCGACCGCCAAGACCAAGCTTACAAAGACAGCGTTCTGACACCAGGCGTAAAACGCGTGGCTGTTGAAGCTGCTCACCCAGACTTCTGGCGTAAGTATGTTGGTTTGGAAGGTGCTGTTGTCGGTATCGACACATTCGGTGAGTCTGCTCCAGGCGGCGTGCTGTTAAAACACTTCGGCTTCACAGTTGAGAATGTTGTAGCAACTGTTAAATCTGTTCTGTAATCAGACAGCTTAACCGATAAAAAACCGCTTCCTTGTGAAGCGGTTTTTTTACGTCTACGCTTAAATAGCGTTATAACGTCATAGTGCTATAATGTCTAAAAATTCATTCACAGGAGAACTCAAATGGCCGAATTGTCCAAACGTTCAACCGTCTATTTTGATCCAGCCATTCATCAAGCTTTGCGCTTAAAAGCAGCCACCAATCACAGCTCACTTTCTGAACTGGTAGATGAAGCTGTGAGACTGTTAATGCGTGAAGACCAAGAGGATCTGGATGCCATCAATCAGCGCGCGAACGAGCCAGAGATAAGCTACGAAGCGATGCTCAATGCTTTAAAGCAAGATGGCAAAATATAGTATTAGTTTTAAAGCCTCGGTTGCCAAAGACCTGCGTGCCATCCCCAAGCCGGATGTGGCACGTATACTCAGCCGTATTAACACCTTGGCAGAAGATCCTCGTGCAGATGGCTGCATCAAACTCACGGGGCATGATTGCTACCGCGTCAGGCAAGGGCTCTACCGCATCGTATATGAGATTCACGACGATAGGTTGGTGGTGTTGGTGATTAAAGTCGGTCACCGTTCAAGCATTTACGATCAGGTTTAAATGTCGCCCAATGAGGCGGTTTTTTATGTCTGATATTGCGCAATCTTTTTGTGCGACAAGCGAACTAGGGTATTCAATAATAACCCTGTAAAATATAAGGCTTTATTGTTTGCTTCAAGAAAGTCTGCATGTCCACATTACCCGCCTGCCCACAATGCCAATCCGAATACACTTACGAAGATGGTGATAACTACATCTGCCCAGAGTGCGCACACGAGTGGAGCAAGGTTGCAGCAACAGATTCAGACGAGGTTAAAGTCGTGCGTGATGCCAACGGAAATGTGCTGCAAGATGGCGACACCATTACTGTGATCAAAGACCTGAAAGTGAAAGGCTCTTCATCAGTGGTAAAGGTCGGCACCAAAGTGAAAAACATCCGCCTGGTCGATGGTGATCATGATATCGACTGCAAGATTGATGGGTTTGGCGCGATGAAATTGAAGTCGGAATTTGTAAAAAAGGCTTAATAAGTCTGAAACGTTGGGCTGTAGAAAAAATAACCGCCTTTTGATAGGCGGTTATTGGTAGTATGAATGCATTAATTTATTGCTTCATGAGGCTTAAATTTTAGACATTTCAATAAAGTGTTCTGAATAACCCGTTTTCTCAAAAACTAGTCTGAGTCCTTCTTTAAAGACTTCATAATTGAATTCTTTCATATCAATAATATTTTGCCCCAAAGAATGTGACTCACGATTTACATAGCGATAGAACGCTTGATATTTATTAGCTTGTAATTCCTCTGATAGAAAAACATTGTTTAAGTCTCTTTTTCGCACAAAATTAAAGAAGTACTCAATAATATTTCGCATGCAGTTGGCTATTAGAGCCGGAGGTTGAGTGGGGTCGTTAATTACATTCCAATATGCCTGATAGTCATTTTGGATTTCTTCGTATTTCATCTCCTCTATTTTGCTTCCATCACCAGATTTTGTTATGCGGAATAACTTTTGGTTTGCTTTTCTTCTCTCATGATGTGGATCGGTTAACTCATAGAAAAAATATAAACTATGTGTTAAAACAAATACTTGAGAGAATTTTTGGTCTTTAAAGAATATTGTGCGAATTAGCTGACCAACGTTGAAAACGAATATATGGGATAAGCTTGATATCGGGTCATCAATAACAACGATCTTTTGAGTATTGGTGTCTTCTGGATTAGCTTTACCTTTACAAAGTTCACAAAAGTACAGGAAGCTAATCATCATTCTCTCGCCTTCACTTAATGTATGAAAAGCATCCGCGGGATCATCAGCCCTTACAACTCTATACAGTCGATCAGTGTGTTTGAGAATTTTGAATCCATCAATACCAAGTTCTATTAAGTTGGTATTGATAGCTGTTACTGCTTCATCAACATTTACAGTTTCTTTCTGAGCAAGTGCAATCTGCTCTTTCGCGCTAGCAATTGAAGAGTCGATAGTAGCAATAGCTTCACCTAAGCTTGCAAGTTTGTTATTAGTTAACTGACGATCAGTTTCTAATCGTGCCAATGTCTGATCGTATTGCCATCTCATTAGGTTCCAGAAGTCATTTCTTAATGAATTAAGTGCGCTTTCTCGATTCTTAAGTTGCTCATTCTGAGCATAAATATTGAGATTTATCAGGGTAATTTGTTGGTTGAACTCCAACAAAAAGGAACTAGTGTCAGTTAAGGTCTGTGGTGATTTCGGAGCTTTTATTTTTAATTCTATTTTTTCAATATTGCTGCGCAATGTATCAATTATCTTTTGATATTTTGTAGAAAGTGAGTCTCTAAAATTTAGTGTGGCTGGATGGCTATTAAATACACTAATTTCTTCTAAGCTACTTAGAGCAGTCAGATAGTTTGATTTAAGAGTTTCAAGCAACTCGATTTTTTGTTGATATGTCACATCAAAATATTCCTTTAGGCTTTCGGAAAACTTTGATGTGATTGTTGTTTGCTGACAAAATGGACATTCTGCAGCAGAGCCATTAATTTCTTGCGGTAGGTATATCAGTCCTTGCTTTACCCAGTCTGCATTTCCAAGCCTCTCAATTAAGTCGGCAACTTCACTATCGGTATTGCCAAGAATTGCACTGGCAAAAATGCTGTTTGATTCAATATCTGCACCTGGGAAATTTAATATAGGCAGTATCCGCTGTTCAGTTGCGTTTTTGTCTTGAAGTTTTTCAACCTCATCCTTAATAAGTTGAATTGTTTTTGTTGGTTCCTGATCAGGTTTTTTTACATTTTGGATGTAATCGAAAAGAGACTCTTTTCTCCCCATCAATCCCTGAAGACAGTATTCAAGAACACGATCGCCACCTGAGTATGTGGTTCTAATTTCCCACACCTTATCTATAGAGGCTTGCCTTTGGGATGCAAACTCTTTATTGACGATTTCTTTCTCTTTGCGTTTTTCTTCTAGAAACTGATTCTGCTGCTCGTAGGTCTTCGTCGNNTTCGTCGCTACAGCAATTTTTTCTTCAGCTTCTTTATTTTCTTTTGATAGGCTAAAAATTCCTTTGAGCTTATCAGCGTCATAGAAGGTATCTTTAACAAAAAATTGGTTATACACCATGACTGGGTTTGTTTGGGTGGATACTCTGCTACACCCTGCATATCGAGCATCTTCAGGATTGTAGAAGTATCCCGAAAAGGTTGATTTTCCAGTTCCATTGAGTCCATAAACTAAATTAATTTTCTTATCAGTTATAAGTTTTGTTGAACTCTTAAAACTGGCAACTGCATTCATTTGAATTTCAGTAAGCATCAATAATCACCTTAATTTGGATTTTTAATTTTGAATGATGTGTTATTAAATTGATTGTAATGCACGTATTTATTGAATTGCCAGAAAGTATATGAGCTTTAATTGCGTTTAATAGAGTTTCCACTTTTCCTACACTGTTTTCAGCAACTGTCTGATACCACTATCTTTCTCAGAAACTATCATTTAACTACTAAAAATTTAAATTAAATGAGGAGGCTGTATGTCATCGTTCGTTCTGTATCTTATCGGGTTCGCTATTCTGATTGGCGGGATTGCATGGGCGCTGGTTGAAGCGGGCGTGCCGCATTTGTACATCGTGATTGCGTCAGTGATTCTCACAGGTATCGGCATATTAAAAGCAGTTTCTCATACAAGAACTAAAGATATTTCCCGTAGCTAAAAGGGCACAGCTTTGCTGTCGCCAGATCAAGTTTCTGAAGTGAGTGTAATGAATAATCTTAATAAAACCGATTTAACACTGGATGGCTTGAGTATTGTTGGCCTGTATTTGGAAGATGTATTTTCGGTATGGGAGCATTTCGACAAAAACGCGAATAAGTACTTTACCGTTTTTATGATCAATAATTCCCGCATCACAGTGCCAGCAACTGAAGCGAATGCGGCGTTGCTTTATAAGAGCGGCCAACCGGTGTCTGAATTTGTCGTGAACGATGGCATTGTGGATGAGATTGAAATTAGCAAATAGCAGCGTGGCCTAGCCAAACTGGGCAGCTGCTGCTCGATTCATGATAATTCGTAGCAACATTTGCATGCAATTGCATTAAACCAATTGGCCTGAGCCAACTCTCAAATATAATCCTTTATATTTCCTATTCTCAGGTTATCCAAATGCGAACCGAAAACGCTGTTGCACCAAAAACCATTTACCTCAAAGACTACACACCTGCGCCCTATAACGCTGCGCAGGTGAATTTGAGTTTTACCTTGTTGCCAGGTAAAACCATCGTCACGTCTGAAGTGAAATATGTGAAAAACCCGGCAGGTGTGTCGAATGATCTGGTGTTGGATGGTGATGACCAAACAATCGTTTCTGTTTCGATGAATGGCCAGCCATTTGATGGCTATACCGTCGTTGATGGACAAATGACAATAGTGAATCCAGGCGATGCATTCACGTTAACCATCGTCAGCGAAATTGACCCGGCGGCGAATACGGCGCTGGAAGGCTTGTATCAATCGCAGGGTAACTATTGCACGCAGTGCGAGGCGGAAGGCTTCCGGCGAATTACGTACTATCAAGATCGCCCTGATGTGCTGAGTGTGTTTACCGTGCGTATTGAGGCGGATGCCAAGTTATATCCGGTGTTGCTCTCAAACGGTAATTTGCAGGAAGAGGGCGGTTTGCCGGATGGCCGTCATTTCCGCGTCTGGCATGATCCTTTCCCCAAGCCTTGTTATTTGTTTGCGCTGGTTGCTGGTGATCTGGTGCGTGTGGCGGATACGTTTACGACCCTATCTGGTCGCAAGGTGGATTTGCATATTTATGTGCGGGCGGGCGATGAGAAGCAGTGCGACCATGCGATGGAATCACTGAAAAAGTCGATGCAGTGGGATGAGGAAGTGTATGGCCGCGAGTATCAGCTCGACTTGTTCAATATTGTTGCGGTGAGCGATTTTAATATGGGCGCGATGGAAAACACCTCGCTCAATATTTTCAATACGGCGCTAGTGCTGGCGCATCAGGAAACCGCGACCGACAGCGATTTTATGAGTGTGGAAGGCGTGATTGGTCACGAGTATTTTCACAACTGGACCGGTAACCGTGTGACGTGCCGTGACTGGTTCCAGCTATCACTCAAAGAAGGTTTTACTGTGTTCCGCGATCAGGAATTCAGCTCTGACTTGAACTCGCGTGCAGTGCAACGCATTGACGATGTGAACGGCTTGCGCCGCTTGCAGTTTGCTGAAGATGGCAGCCCGCTGGCGCATTCGGTGCAGCCGGACCAGTTTATTGAGATCAGCAACTTTTACACCAAAACCATTTATGAAAAAGGCGCTGAGCTAATCCGCATGCAGCATACGCTGCTGGGCGCGGAGACTTTCCGTAAAGCCACGGATTTGTATTTTGATCGCTATGACGGCCACGCTGTGACTTGTGATGATTTCGTGCAATGTATGGCGGATGCGTCTGGTCGCGATTTATCGCAGTTCTTCCGCTGGTATAAACAGGCCGGCACACCAACACTGCAAGCCAGCAGCCATTATGATGCGACGCAGAAGACTTATACGCTGACGTTCAAACAATCTCAGCTGGATACCCCAGGGCAGAGTGATAAACAGCCCTTACATATCCCGATTGCGGTTGGCTTGCTGGATGCTTCGGGTAAAGAAATTTTGCCAACACAAGTGCTGGAAATGACCGCACGTGAACAATCATTCACTTTCGAAGGGATTACCGCCAAGCCTGTGCCTTCCATTTTGCGCGGCTTCTCGGCGCCGGTGAAGCTGGAAACGGATTTAAGTGATGATGACCTGCGCTTGCTGCAAGTGCATGACACTGACGGCTTTAACAAATGGGAGGCGGGTCAAACATTGGCTTTGCGTACTATTCAGCGTGTGATGGCAGACCCGCAAGCTGATATTGGCCAGTTTGTGGCCGATTTTGGCCGCTTGATTGAGCAAGGTTTAAATGGGCAGGGCGATAAAGCCTTGCTGGCACGTGCGTTGAGTTTGCCGATGATAGGCGTGATTGGGCAGTATCTGCCCGTGGTCGACCCGGCAGCGATTGATGCGGCGCGCACCAGCATCCTGGCGCAGATTAAACGTGCCCATAAAGATACGTTAGCGGCGCTATATGACGCGAACAGCAATCCTGGCACATTCTCGGTAACGCCTGAAGCCATGGGCCGCCGTGCCTTGCAAAGTGCCGTGCTGGAAATTCTCACTGTGACCAACGGCACTGGCTGCGCTGCACGTGCCAAGGCGCACTATGACGCCGCTGATAATATGACGGATCGTGTCGCCGCGCTGGCCTGCCTGAGCGACAGTACGCAGCCGCAACGCGCAGAAGCATTCTCGGATTTCTACCAGGAATTTGAGGCTTATCCACTGGTGGTGGATAAGTGGTTCTCATTGCAAGCCTTGGCTAATCGCGAGGCGATTTTTGATGACCTGGCCATGTTGCGCAAGCATCCGGATTTTAATATCAAGAACCCAAATCGCGTTCGCTCACTGTATACCGCGTTTACGATTAATAACCCGGTCAAATTTCATGACCCTAGCGGCAAAGGGTATGCTTTTTTGCGCGATGCGATTATTGAGCTGAATACCATTAACCCGCAGATTGCCGCGCGTATGGTGACGCCGTTGCGTGAGTGGAAACGTTATACGCCTGCGTTACAAGCGCAGATGAAAGCGGCGCTGGAAGCGATTCTGGCGACGCCTAACCTGTCTGGCGATGTGTTTGAGATCGTCAGCAAGAGTTTGAACGGCTAATAAAAAAGCGGAGTTTACACTCCGCTTTTTTATAGGTTTCAGGGGGAAATTATTTGCCCATTGCTTCGCCCAGGCGTATCGGTTTGCCTGGGTGCCAGCTGGCATTAAAGTCCAGCACATCTTTTTCAAATAACATGACCACGGTAGAACCCAGCAGGAAGCGGCCCATTTCCTCTCCTTGTTTTAAGGTGATGTTGCGGTCACTGTAATCCCATTGCACCACTTTGCCCGGACGTGGCGGATTGATGATGCGGTCTTTGGCATCGTGCCAGACGGTGGCCATGCTGCCGACAATGGTGGCGCCGACCAGCACCAATACAAACTTGCCATGCTGCGCGGATTCAAACGTACACACCACGCGCTCGTTGCGCGCAAACAGGCCTGGCACATTGGCCGCAGTCAGTGGATTCACCGAGAATAAATCGCCAGGCACGTAAGTCATGCCCAGCAGTTTGCCATCGCAAGGCATATGGATGCGGTGATAGTCTTTCGGGCTTAAATACAGGCAGGCAAAACTGCCGCTATCAAAAATCGCCGCTAAATTAGCATCACCGCCGACTAACGCTTGTGCAGTGTAATGGTGACCTTTGGCCTGGAATATCTGGCCTTGTTCAACTTTGCCAAACTGGCTGATAGCACCATCTACCGGGCAGACAAAAGCATTGTCTGCCAACGGGCGGGCACCTGGTTTTAATGGGCGGGTAAAGAACAGGTTAAATGAGGCGTAGCTGGCAATATCACCATTGAGCGCTTCTTCCATATTGACATGGTATTTGCGCACAAACCAGCCGATAAACGCCGTGGTCAGGCCACCTGCTTGCCAGTGCGCCAGTTTGCCGGCGGCAGCGGTGAGTAATTGTTTGGGGGCGATGTATTGCAGCAGAATGGCGAGTTTCACTTCTATCCCTTATTGAGCAGTTCTTGTTTGTTGCAAGAGCTGGTTTTTCATCTTGTATTTATTCGTGATTCTACAAATAAAAAAGCACAGGCGATATATCGGCCTGTGCTTTTTGCCTATGACTGTTAAATTAAACAGTTTTCGGCTTGGTTAAATTCCAAAATTAGTTCTTGGATTGATCAACCAGTTTGTTTTTCGCAATCCAAGGCATCATGGCGCGCAGTTTGTTACCCACTTGCTCGATTGGATGAGCAGCGTTCAAACGACGGCGTGCAGTCATTTCTGGATAGTTAGTGCGGCCTTCCAGGATGAACTGTTTAGCGTAGTTGCCGTTCTGGATGTTAGCCAGGCATTGACGCATTGCATCTTTAGACTGGCTGTTGATCACTTGTGGGCCAGTCACGTACTCACCATACTCCGCGTTGTTGGAGATGGAGTAGTTCATGTTGGCGATGCCGCCTTCGTACATCAGGTCAACAATCAGTTTCAGCTCGTGCAAGCACTCGAAGTAGGCCATTTCTGGCGCATAGCCAGCTTCAACCAATGTTTCGAAACCGGCTTTAACCAGTTCAACCGCGCCACCACACAGTACCGCTTGTTCGCCGAACAAGTCAGTTTCTGTTTCTTCACGGAAGTCAGTCTCGATCACGCCACCTTTGGTGCCGCCGTTAGCTGCAGCGTATGACAAAGCGATGTCTTTGGCTTTGCCAGAGGTGTTTTGGTAAACCGCGATCAGTGAAGGAACGCCGCCGCCTTTGAGGTATTCGGAGCGTACAGTGTGGCCTGGGCCTTTAGGGGCGATCATGATCACGTCCAGATCGGCGCGTGGCACGATTTGGTTGTAGTGAATGTTAAAGCCGTGGGCGAATGCCAATGCTGCACCTTTTTTCAAGTTAGGTGCGATTTCGGCGTGGAAGATTTCTGCCATGGTTTCGTCTGGCAGCAATACCATCACAACATCAGCTTCTTTAACTGCTGCAGCGATTTCGAGTGTTGTGTGGCCAGCGCCTTCAGCTTTAGCCCATGAGCCGCCGCCTTTACGCAAACCGATGGTGACGTTGACGCCGCTGTCGCGCAGGTTAGCTGCGTGCGCGTGGCCTTGGGAGCCGTAGCCCACGATAGTCACTTTTTTGCCTTTAATGATGCTTAAGTCGGCGTCTTTGTCGTAATAAACGTTCATGTCTGCTTTTGCCTTTCAATACAAATGCTTAGGTAATTGTGTAGAAATACTGTCGATTAAACTTTGAGGATGCGGTCGCCACGACCAATGCCGGACGCGCCGGTACGCACGGTTTCCAGAATCGCACTGCGGTCGATGGCTTCAATAAACGCATCCAGTTTGCTGCAAGAGCCGGTAAGCTCAATGGTGTAACTATTGTCGGCCACATCGATAATACGGCCGCGGAAAATGTCGCACATGCGCTTCATTTCGTCTTTATGGACGCCGGTGGCTTTGACCTTGACCAGCATCAGTTCGCGCTCAATGTGCTTGCCATCGTTGAGGTCCAGCACTTTGACCACGTCAATCAACTTGTTGAGTTGCTTGATAATTTGTTCAATCACATCATCAGAGCCTGTCGTCACAATGGTCATGCGTGACAGGGTGGGGTCTTCAGTGACCGCCACCGTGAGTGATTCAATGTTGTAACCGCGTGCGGAAAACAGGCCTGCCACGCGTGACAGGGCGCCTGCTTCGTTTTCCATCAGCAGTGAAATGATATGACGCATTATTCTTCCCCTTTCAGGCGGCTGGCCGTGCGTGGGCTTAACACCATTTCGGATAAGCCCTTGCCGTTTTCAACCATAGGGAAGACGTTTTCGGTTTGGTCGGTTAAAAAGTTCATAAATACAAACTTGTCTTTTTTATCAAACGCTTCTTTGAGCGCACCTTCTACGTCGGCCGGATTGGTGATCTGCATGCCAACGTGGCCATAAGATTCAGCCAGTTTGACGAAGTCCGGCAGGCTGTCCATATAAGACTCGGAGTATCGGTTCTCATAAAAGAACTCTTGCCACTGACGCACCATGCCCAGGTAGCGGTTGTTAAGCAGAATCACCTTGATCGGCAGGCCGTATTGAGCACAGGTCGACAGTTCCTGGATGTTCATCTGGATACTGCCTTCACCGGTGATACAGGCCACTTGCGCGTTTTTATCGGCAAACTGACAGCCCATGGCGTATGGCAAGCCCACGCCCATGGTGCCAAGACCGCCAGAGTTGATCCAGCGACGTGGTTTGTCAAATTTATAGTATTGCGCTGCCCACATCTGGTGCTGGCCGACGTCAGAAGTCACATAGGCTTCGCCTTTGGTCACTTCCCATAGTTTCTGCACCACGTATTGTGGTTTGATCACGGTATCTGAATAGGCGTAATCCAGCGATTGCACGCCGCGCCATTCGTTAATCTGTGTCCACCAGTCAGCGGTATCCGTGGTCTGGTTTTCTTCCTGCGCCAGAATTTCATTCATGTCTGACAGGACCGACTGCACATCACCGACGATAGGCACGTCAACCTTCACGCGTTTGGAGATGCTGGACGGGTCAACGTCAATATGAATGATGGTGCGCTTCTGGCTGGAGAAGTGCTTCGGGTTGCCGATGACGCGGTCATCAAAGCGCGCGCCAACAGCCAGCAACACGTCACAGTGCTGCATGGACATATTGGCTTCATAGGTACCGTGCATGCCCAGCATGCCCACAAACTGCCTGTCTGTCGCCGGATAGCCGCCCAAACCCATCAAGGTGTTGGTGACCGGGAAGTTGAGTGCTCTGGCCAGCTTGACCAGCTCAGCTGCGCCGTTACCCAATACCAGGCCGCCGCCGGTGTAAATCATCGGACGTTTGGCACCCAGCAGCAATTTGACCGCTTTTTTGATCTGGCCGCTGTGACCTTTTAAAATCGGGTTGTAGGAACGCATTTCTACCGTTTTGGGGTAGATAAAGTCAGCCACGTGCGCAGTGATATCTTTAGGAATATCCACTACTACCGGGCCTGGACGGCCGGTTTTGGCAATGTAAAACGCTTTTTTAATCGTTGGCGCGATATCTTTTACGTGCTTCACCAAAAAGTTGTGTTTTACACAGGGGCGCGTTGCACCCACCATGTCTACTTCCTGAAAAGCATCCATGCCGATAGCAGGCACGGGTACCTGGCCACTGATGACGACCAGTGGGATTGAATCCATATACGCCGTGGCAATGCCGGTGACCGCATTGGTCGCCCCCGGGCCGCTGGTGACCAGCGCGACGCCGACGTCGCCGGTTGCACGTGAATAGGCATCTGCCGCATGGACGGCCGCCTGTTCGTGGCGCACCAGAATGTGTTTGAAACCATTCTGTTTATAGAGTGCGTCGTAAATGTGCAAGACCGCGCCACCTGGATAGCCAAATACGAATTTGACTTTCTCTTCATTCAGGCAGGAGACAACGATGTCCGCACCTGTCATGGATTTGGCGTGGGTGTCTGTCGCGGAGTGGGCTGAAGCGTCCATAAAACCTTGATTTTTCGGCTAATAAATGTTGAACCCTATACATTAGCTTGCTTTACTAATTTGGTCAAGATTGTCGATCAATCGAGGAGGGTGATATCGCCGGAATGTTGGGTGTATGCCTAATTGTCTGGTTGGCTGTGCTGTGGATTGCAAACAATAGTTGACATCATAAATGAGAAACATTATCATTTGCATAAACGATTAAATGAAAGTCATTGCAATGCAAGTGAATTACGCAGCGCCAGCCAGTCATTTGTTTGATCCGGATTTGCCAACAGCCAGTGCGGTGTTGGTCTCGCTGAGTTGTGTCGCCACACGTTATGCCGTGAATCCTTCTGAGGATCTGGCGTTGCTGGGTTGCAGTTTAGCGCAGACGCTGACAGCACCCGAGTATGCGGAAAGTGGTTTGATTCAATCTGCGGCCAAGCAATTGCTGCAGGATTGGCAAGCGTTGCTGCAGGCGCATCAGGAATTTGCGCTGCAGCAGGCAGTGACTGATTTTGTAGAGCAGTCGGCCACGCTGCAATAGCAGGCTGCTGACGGCAAATTTAAAGAATAGTAATAAAGATAAATCAAGAAAGGCTATAGATTCATGGCAAGAACCACAGGACCCAGACTGAAGATTATGCGCGCATTGGGCGTTGAACTGCCCGGATTGTCACGTAAGTCGATTGAAAATCGTCCTAATCCACCAGGTCAGCATGGCCAGCAGGCATCTCGCCGCCGCCGTTCTGACTTTGCAGTCAAGCTGGTGGAAAAGCAGAAGATTCGTTTTAACTATGGCGTGAGCGAAAAGCAAATGCGCCGTTTGATCCTCGAAGCCCGTAAAGGCAGCGAGCCAACGGGTGAAAAGTTGATGTCTTTGCTGGAGCGTCGTTTGGATAACGTCGTGTTCAGGGCTGGTTTTGCGCCGACAGGGATTGCCGCACGCCAACTGGTGAACCATGGTCATGTATTGCTCAATGGTAAATCGGCCAACATTGCGTCTATTCGCTTGCAAGTGGGTGATGTGGTGGCTGTGAAAGAGAAAAGCCGCAAGATCCCGATGGTGGTCGATGCATTGGCAACCCCAAGCCTGACGATTCCTGAGTGGTTGTCAGTAGAAGCAGCATCTGCAACCGCAAAAATCGGGCATTTGCCATCTATTGAAGATGTGCCGTTCCCGGTGGATGTGCAGCAAGTGGTTGAGTATTACTCAAACCGCGTTTAATTTTTCGCTGGTCAGGCCCTGATCAGGTTTGGCCGGTAAAGCATTTGAGCAGTGCTCCTAACCCCAACATGTCATTGCTCAAATTCGGCGTGATGTTATGCGCCAACCTATCCCTGGTAAGGGTGTTCCTTGAAATCCTATGCCGCAATGCTTTTGCATATAAGTCGGCCTTTTTTTAGACTGGGTGTTAATGCATGACCAATCGCTTGCAATCATCATTGGGTAAAGCGCAAAATGCGGCGAGTGTTTCTTTGCGTCGCATGCCGACCATTGAGGCAAGTCAATTGTTGGGCGATGCCGGAGTATTGGCCATTATGCATGGTGGCGAAACTTATCAGTTGACCCGTACCAAGCAGAATAAATTGCTGTTGACCAAGTGTCATGCGCTAGCGCCAGCACAGGTGCAACAAGATTAGTAGAGGTTTTTGCGTGAAATGTGTGTGTGATACTGGCAACCTAGCGTTGCCTTTTGTGGTTTTGCCGGAGGAGTATGCGAATGATGCAACGTGAGTCTTTGCAGGGGCTGTCATTGAAGCCTGCGCGCGCGTCAGCGTCTCAACTGCCTGAGTTTAGCCTGCATCGTCGGCAACTGGGTGAGTTGGCCGGAATTTTCCGCTGGTCTGTGCTGGCCACCGAAGATTGGCTACAACGCGATAAGCGCCAGGACTGGCATGGCTTGGGCATGCTGCTGGTGGTTGCCCTGCATGCCGCAGTTATTGCCTCGCTGCTGTTATATCAGGAGCCGATTGTGATTGAGCCAAAGCCGGAGCCAATGACGGTTTCCCTGATTACATTGCCGGCCAAGAAAGAAGAAGCGCCTGCGCCGGAAGTGGTGCCTATCATCAAGCAGCAGCCTGTTGTGAAGCCTGTGGTTAAACCTAAAGAAACGCCGGTGAAGCCGATAGAACGACCGGCACCCGTGGTGGAACGCATTGTGGAAACAACCCCAGACCAGCCCCGTTTTGAGGCCAGCACACAG
Source organism: Methylophilus sp. UBA6697 (assembly GCF_002454655.1). Lineage (NCBI taxonomy): Bacteria > Pseudomonadati > Pseudomonadota > Betaproteobacteria > Nitrosomonadales > Methylophilaceae > Methylophilus > Methylophilus sp. UBA6697. The sequence continues at coordinate 46,993 of NZ_DKJH01000037.1, read as the reverse complement.
CCTTCTGCGCCACCGCTGGAGGTACCTGTTGCAGCCGCGCCTAGCAAGCCTGCGCCAGTCGTCTCTCCGCCTCCCAAGCGGGAGGTGGTGGAAGAAAAAGAAGAGCCGCCCAAATTTGGCGTCGCTTACCTGAATAACCCTAGACCCGAATATCCTAGACTCTCCCAGCGTGCAGGTGAAGAAGGCAAAGTGCTGATGAAGGTGCTGGTCTCTGTGGAGGGTCGCCCGGAGTCGGTCGACGTGATTAGTAGCAGTGGTTTTGAGCGCTTGGACAAGGCGGCAGTTACCGCAGTTAAGCAATGGCGTTTTGAGCCAGCGCGTAAGGGTGGCAAAGCATTGAGTGCTTATGTCAATGTACCGCTGTCATTCTCGCTGACGCAAGAATAGGCAAGTTTCAAGAGTAAGTAAGTTTCAAGAATTAAGTTAAGTTTCAAGTGAAAGGGAATTTTGATGCAATCAACAAGTGGTTTGGCTTTTATCACCGAAGGCGGTGTGGTGTCGGTTTTAGTGGCACTGATTTTACTGACGATGTCGGTGCTGAGCTGGTATTTTATTCTGGTTAAAACCTGGCAAGTATTCAAGCGCAAGCGCGATGTGTCTGCTTATGTGCGTCAATTCTGGCGTAAAGCGACTTTGCAGGAAGCGCTGCAAGAGCCGCAGTTGCAATCGCCGGCGTTTCGCCTGGCAGTGACGGCAGCCGAATCTACCCAGCATCACCAGCAGTATGCCAGCCAGTCATTGGGTGCGGCTTGCAGCCAGGATGAGTTTATTGCGCGCCAATTGCGTCGCACTCTGTCGCAAGAACAAGCGGCATTAGAGAGTGGCCTGTCCGTGCTGGCTTCGGTTGGCAGCGTGGCACCGTTTGTAGGTTTGTTTGGTACGGTGTGGGGCATTTACCACGCTTTAACAGCGATCGGTCAATCTGGCGTTGCCACCATTGATAAAGTGGCCGGTCCGGTGGGTGAAGCGTTGATCATGACGGCGATTGGTCTGGCGGTGGCGATTCCTGCCGTGCTGGCTTATAACGCGTTTATCAAGGCTAATCGCGGCATCATGGCCGAGCTGGAGAGTTTTGCGCAAGACTTGCATACCTTGCTGACGACCGGCGCGCCATTAGTGATTAAAGCAGGCGGCAAACCAGCAAATGTGACTGAACTGCATGCCAAAGTGGCAAACAAAGGTGGCAATGTATGATGGGGCAAAATCCATTTAGCGCCGGTGAGCACACTCAACCCATGAGTGAAATCAACACCACGCCGTTGGTGGATGTGATGCTGGTGCTGTTGGTGATTTTTATTATTACTGCGCCATTGCTGACGCATGCGGTCAAGATTGATTTGCCGCAAGCAACCTCGCAACCGCTGGAAGAAAAACCGGAAGTGATTGACCTGGCAGTCGATGTGGATGGCAAAATTTTCTGGAATGACAGCGAAGTGTCAGTCGCTGATTTATCTGCACGTATGACAGATGAAGCGGCCAAGCAACAACAGCCGGAATTGCAGATTCGCGCTGATAAAAACACACGCTATCAAGTGTTGGCTGAGGTGCTGGCAAAAGCGCAAACGGCTGGCATGAAAAAAGTGGGTTTTGTTAGCCAGCCGCAACCATAAGCCAGCAAACTGAGTATTTCTATGTCGACGCAGTCCTCTATCCGTACCTGGGCGTGGGTGCATAAATGGTCCAGTCTGGTCTGCACGGTCTTTATGTTATTGCTGTGCCTGACCGGCCTGCCATTGATCTTCCACCACGAGATTGGTGACTGGCTGGGCAATCATATCGAAACACCACAGATTGCACATCAGGGGCCGCTGGCCAGTATGGATGCCTTGCTCGCATCGGCCAAAACCAAGCAGCCAGGTATGGTGCCTTTGTATATGTACCGTGAAGAGGATGAGCCGTTGCAATGGGTCATCAGCATGGCCAAAACTGCGACAGCCGAAAGTGGTTTCAAGCAGGTGGTGCTGGATGCACGTACCGCGCAAGTGCTTGGCGAGCCGCCAGTGGAAGAGGGCTTTATGTACGTCATGTTCAAGTTGCATGTCGACTTGTTCGCTGGCCTGCCTGGCATGCTGTTTCTAGGTTTGATGGGCTTTTTGCTATTGGTGGCGATTATCTCTGGCGTCGTGCTGTATGCGCCGTTTATGCGCAAGCTGGCATTTGGTGAGATTCGCCGCCAGCGTGGTAAAAAGCTCAAGCGGCTGGATCTGCATAATTTCCTCGGGATTGTCATTCTCAGTTGGGCCTTGGTGGTCGCTGCCACCGGCGTGATTAATGCCTGGTCAGACTTGCTGATTAAGTACTGGCAGTTTGACCAGATGTCGCAAATGATCGCGCCTTATAAAAACTTGCCGCCACCTGATCGCTTTGCCTCATTGCAGGCGTCTGTACAAGTGGCACAACAAACCGAGCCAGACATGCAATTGGGCTTTATTGCCTTCCCCGGTACGGCCTATGCCAGCTCGCATCACTACGGTATTTTCATGCGTGGCGATTCCCCTATCACCAAGCGTTTGTTTAAGCCTGTGCTGGTGGATGCGCGTACGGCAACCTTGACCGATAGTCGCGACTTGCCGTGGTACCTGGTGGCTTTGCTGGTGTCGCAGCCGCTGCATTTTGGCGATTACGGCGGCATGACCTTGAAATGGTTATGGGCCGTGCTGGATGTGATCACGATTATTGTGTTGTGGACCGGTTTGATGCTGTGGTGGAAAAAGCGGCATCAGTATGTGCCGGATATCCGTTCGAGAATTACGCTAAGTGAGGCCTATTAAACGCAGGACTACTGTGGGTTAGGCATTGCAAATGCGCTTAACCTACAAGTGAGGTGAATAATGGTGACACATCTATTTATGCCGAATAAACAACTTTCGCAAATCTTTTTCTGGCCGTTGCTGATCGCTGTGGTCTCAATGGCTGGCTTGATCTTCGCCCTGGTCGTCGATGATGCGCGCGAATACCTGGCTAATGCAGCTATCGCGATTCCTGTGCTGGTTGCGGTGTTTTTCTACTGGATATACCCGCTGTTTTCACGTCGCTAACCACCTCTTGGTGAGCGACCTGTGCTCGCTTTCGGGTGGCCAGTCTGCATTCGTTTTAATGATCTGGCGCTCGCCTGCTAGTGCTTCATATTTCACATCAGCTCGCTAGCGCTGATAGTGAGTCTCTTCGCTTGTTTCCTTTACCTCTATTTTGCACTGTATGCATGATTCATTAATTCTTTGTTGTGAATAAGAATGATTATCATATAGAATATCATTAATTGATATGTCACTCATTCATGGGTGAGATGGCGACCATAGCCCAAATCAGCACATGTTGAAGAAGCGTATTTTCAGCAAGCATTGTGCAAGCAAAAATAAACAATGCCTTGTTTCATGAATATAAGGAGAAGAAGTAGATGAGCGATACCGAAAAGTTGCAAGCCATAGGCGCGGAAGCCGCGGCATTTCAGGGCCAGTTTCAATCAATTCAGCTGGCCACTACCAACGCACAAGGTTTGCCAGAGGCCAGTTATGCTGCCTATGTGGCACATGAGCATAAATTCTATGTCTACGTGAGTGAATTGGCGACGCATTGTGCCAACCTGCGCGACACCGGCCGTTGCTCCATGATGTTTATTGAAGCAGAAAAAGAAGCGGCGCATTTGTTCGCCAGAAAACGTCTGGTATTTCAATGCGCTGCTCAAGAAGTGGCCAGGGATGATGCCAAATTCGACCTCGTCATGGGCTTGTTCTTTGACAAGTTTGGCAAGTTTATGGATGTGATCAGCAAGTTGACTGACTTTCACCTGATTGAATTAACGCCTGCGCATGGCAGCTATGTGTCCGGGTTTGCCAAAGCCTATCACTTGAATGGCCAGGACTTGACGCAAGTCACGCACCGCAATGATCAGGGCCACGCGTCTCCAGACAAGGCCACACAGCAAAAGATGGATCAATTGGCCTGATCATGAATTTGCCGTTAACGAATGACCCTTTAGCCGCTATTTGCGAACAGTTTGCACTGGCACGGAAGGCTGGTCTCGCGCGTCATCGTGAGATTGCAGAAAACTTGCATATTTCTGAAGGGGAGCTGATTGCCGCACATATTGGTGCAGAAGCTACCACTTTGATGCGGGCAACACGGTTACAACCGCGCTGGGCTGAGGTGCTGACGGCTCTGGAATCTTTGGGCGAGGTGATGGCACTCACACGAAATGCCTCCTGTGTGCATGAGAAAGAAGGTCGCTATGCGGTGGTGACTGGCGCCAGTGTGCGTGGCGTGCATATTGATTTGCATTGCCATTTTGCGCAGTGGCAGCATGGGTTTGCGGTAGAGGAGTCTGGTGAAAAAGGCGCGCAACGTAGCCTGCAGTTTTATGATGCGACAGGGACTGCGGTGCATAAAGTGTTTTTACGGCCGCATAGTGATTTGTCTGCATATCTGGCGCTCGTTGATCACTATGCCGATGCAAATCAGCAGCCTGGAATCACTGTGCAGTCACTGCCAGTCACAGGAGTGGAGGCAGATTTCCCTGCATTCCTGGCCGCCTGGGATGCGGTGAGTGATGCCCGTGACCTGCATGCGCTGCTGGCGCAAAGCCAGGGCGGCGCGCTGTCTTATTTGCAGCAAATGTGCGCTGAATCGGTGCTAGCTGTGTCCGTCAATGCAGCCAGAACATTGCTGGAAAATGCGGCGACTGAGGCTGTTTCAGTATGTATCCTGGTGGGTAATGCTGGTGTCACGCAAGCGCATCAAGGTGCCGTAGATAAAGTTGTCGTCATGGGGCCATGGCTGAATGTACTGGATCCTGGCTTCAACTTGCATTTGCGCGAAGATCATATTGCGTCTGCATGGGTGGTGGTGCAGTCCAGTGTGCAAGGCATGTTCTCAGCGCTTACTTTATTGGACCAGTCTGGCGGCTTAATTGCATTATTCGCTGCTGATCGTGTGGCTGACAAGCCCGAGGCTGTCGCCTGGGCAGCACTGATCGATCGTTTACCAAAGGCTTAATCTGTATGTTGACTCTTGATGACTTAGAAAAAATTGTCAAACCGCTGCCTCGCCGTCGTTTTTTAACCCAATTGGGCGCTGTGGCGGCGGTAGTTTCTTTGCCGCAGCTTGCATTCGCGAATGAGCCTGGCAAAAAAGCCGCCCGCCGCATTGTCAGTGTGGGTGGCGGGCTGACTGAAATCATTTATGCCTTGGGTGCCGAAAAAGAGCTGGTAGGGGTCGATACGACCTCTCTGTATCCGCAGGCAGCGACCAAGCTGCCTAGCGTGGGCTATGCCAGAGCATTATCCAGCGAAGGCATTTTGGCTTTGAGTCCGACGCTGGTATTGGCCAGTGAAGATGCCGGGCCACCAACCGTGTTAAGGCAGATTGGCACGGCAGGCGTGCCGGTGACCGTATTGTCTGCCAATGATAGATTCGAGGGCGTGGTTGAACGCATCCAGCGCGTAGGCGCATTGATTGACCGTGGAGCACAAGCCAGCCAGCTCGAAAACCAGCTAAAACAGGATTGGCAGCGCGCACGTGCGCCTATCATCGCGCGCAAAACGCCAGCCCCTCGCGTGTTGTTTATCTTATCGCATAGCCCGGGGCAGGTGATGGTCGGCGGTAAAGGCAGTAGTGCGGATGCCATGATTGCCTATGTCGGTGCGCGTAATGCCATCGATGGCTTCGAGGGCTTTAAGCCATTAACACCAGAGGCGGTGATTGCCGCCCAGCCGGATATCATCTTGCTGACAGAGCAGGGCATGAGTGTGGTCGGCGGCGTGGATGGGGTCTTGAAGTTACCCGGTCTGGCTCAGACAACCGCCGGTCAAAAACGTCGCGTGGTCGCACTGGAAGCCATGTTTATGTTGGGCTTTGGCCCACGCTTGCCGCAAGCCGTTTCGGCATTGGATCAAGTGCTCACGAAAGCCATGCAAGGCTAGCTCTCCACAAGGAAGGTCATGCCTGCGACAGGCATGACCGATAACTATGACACTTTCAATTTCACCGCCATCCCGTATGGTCAAATCACGTTTGTTTTTCTCTCAACAGCTCACACACCGGCCGGCATGGTTGCTCATGCTGGTATTGATATTGAGCGTATGGGCGGCCGCTACCATGGGCGCAGTCACCATCACCTGGAGTGATTGGTTGGCGATATTGCAAGGCGACGATGAGCCGCTGTCAGGCGGGGCTTATGTCTTGTGGCATTTACGGCTACCACGCATCTTGTTTGCCGTGATGATAGGCGCGGCTTTGGCTTTATCTGGTGCGCTTACGCAGGGCTTGTTTCGTAACCCGCTGGCTGATCCGGGCTTGCTGGGCGTGACGAGCGGCGCCGCCTGTGCTGCCGCACTGACCATTGTGCTATTGGCGGGCAGCGGCATTGAAGTCCCGGTTGCCTTGCGTTACTGGTTGCTACCGGCAACGGCTTTTGCTGGCGCAGTCGCCGTCTGTTTTATTTTAGATAGCGTGGCACGCTGGCTAACAGCAGATTCGATCGCCGGATTGTTATTGACCGGCATTGCACTAAACGCCCTGGCGGCGGCAGTGATCGGCTTATGCACCTATCTTGCCACAGACGAGCAATTGCGCAGTTTGACTTTCTGGACACTGGGCTCACTGGCTGGTGCAAACTGGGCATTAACCACGGCATTGCTGCTTGCGCTTATATTGGCTTTCTGGGCATTGCGTCGCTTGACGCATACGATGAATGCATTGGCACTGGGTGAGGCCGCAGCCGCGCATGTGGGCGTTAATGTGCGCGCGTTGCGGGTGCGTGTCATCATGCTGGTGGCCGTCTTGTGTGGATTCGCGGTGGCATGGTGCGGCATGATTGGCTTTATCGGCCTGGTCGCGCCGCACATAGTGCGTTTGCTGGTCGGACCAGACCAGCGCCGGCTGGCACCGCTGGCCATGTTGGTTGGCGCCATTTTGCTGCTGCTGGCGGATACTGCTGCCAGAACCGTGGCCATTCCGGCTGAAATCCCGGTCGGTATTTTTACCGCATTGCTAGGCGCGCCTTTTTTCCTCATCCTGTTAGCCAGAATGCGTAGAGGGAGTTAGGCATGTCACATTTGCACACGTCTGCAACCGCGTTGCTGTCATTTAACCAGGTCACCGTCGCGCTTGGTAAACGTCAATTTGGCCCGTTCACCCTGTCTATTCAGCCGGGAGAGCAAGTTGCTATTTTAGGCCCCAGTGGCGCGGGTAAGTCTACCTTGCTCAAGCTGCTGGCGCGTGAATTAACGCCTGCCAGCGGGCAGGCACAGTTTGAACAACGGTCCCTGCATGACTGGTCACTGGCAGAGCTCAGCCGTCGCCGGGCCATTTTGCCGCAGTCGCATGAGGTCGCCTTCGGTTTGCCGGTTGATTTGGTTATTGGCCTCGGACGTGTGGCGCGCACTTATGACCCGCAGTTAAGCAGCATTGTGCAGCAGGCGGCCGAACAGGCCTGTGCGGCACATCTGCTTGGCCGCCGTTTTGATACCTTATCCGGTGGTGAAAAAGCGCGCGTGCAAATGGCCCGGGTATTTGCCCAGCTGTGGGATGTTGAGCAAGGGTTACTGTTAGTGGATGAACCGTTGGCTGCGTTGGACCCTGGCCTGCAGTTCAGCCTCATGGACGCCATTTATACCTTCGCCTCCAAACGCGGTCACGCCATTTTGGCCATCCTGCATGATATTAACCAAGCCTTGCAAGGGTTTGAGCGCCTGATCTTTATCAAACATGGCGCCATGGTGGGCGACTATCAAACGCCGCATGTCACTCTGCCATTGCTTGAGGCCTTGTATGAGGTCAGATTGGCCAGCGCCGTGACCGAGACTGGTGAGGTGATTGTGGCGCCCAGTTTGAAGCAGGTAGCTGCTGCATCGTTGCAAATTGTGCGATAAATAATGACGTTGGCTTGATTAAATTAATGAGAATTGTTATCATTTAATGCTTTAGTGCAAGCCAACGAGTCCTCACTCCTGTAGCCAGCAGTTCAATACAGGGGAATCTCGTGCGTCATCCGCAAACAGTCTATTCATTCCGTCACCGCAGCCTGGTAGCAGCGCTTCTGCTTGCTATTCCTTACTTAAGTTTTGCAGAAGAATCTGGGCGCAAAGAAGAGGTAGAGTCTCTACCTGAAGTAAAAGTGACTTCCAAAGCCGAAAAAAATCAGTCTTCAGAAAAAACGAAATCATATACGGTTAACTCCACTTCAAGCGCGACCCGCTTGAATACAAGCATTCGGGATACACCTCAATCTATCTCGGTGATTACGCGAGAGTTGATGGATGATTTTCGTGTACTGACCGTCAATGATGCATTGTCATTGGCGACGGGTGTGCGCGTTGAACAGTTTGAGACCGACCGTAGTGAATATACGGCACGTGGCTTCAATATCACTAATTTTCAAGTGGATGGATTGAGTATCCCGATCACCTATGGCACACAATACGGCGATCTCGATGTGGCCTTGTATGACCGTATTGAAGTGTTGCGCGGGGCGAATGGTTTATTAACGGCGATGGGTAATCCGTCTGCCACGATTAACTTTATTCGCAAACGCCCGACAACAGAGTTTAAAGCCAAGGTGGATGCTTCACTAGGCACATGGGATAACAGGCGCTTGGATGCCGATGTTTCAGGAGCACTCAATGCTGATGGCAGTGTGCGAGCGCGTTTGGTGATGGCGCATCAAGAAAAAAATTCATACCTGGATAGATACAGCAACGAGAGAAACGTTATTTATGGTGTGATTGAGGCTGATTTGTCAGATAACACTAGTATGGCTGTTGGTCACACTTATCATCAAAATAACTCCAGCGGTAATAACTGGGGTAGCTTGCCTTTGCTGTATGTGGATGGCAGCAAGCGCCATTACAAGCGCTCAGACTCAACTGCGCCAAGCTGGAGTTACTGGGATGTTGATACCAATATTACTTTTGCTGAGCTAACGCATAATTTCTCCAATGGCTGGAAAGCTAAAGGACAATTAACGCACAGGCAAATCGATTCCGATTCCAGGTTGCATTATATCTATGGTAACGAAGATCGTGCGACAGGGCTTGGCTTGAAAAGCTACCCGGGAATGTATCGCACCCGGACCGAGGATAATGTAGCTGATTTTTATGCCAATGGCCCATTCGACCTCGCAGGTCGCAAGCATGAAATGGTGTTTGGCACCACCTGGAGTAAGGCTGCTGTGAGAGATTTCTCAAGGTTTGGCCCGATTGGAACGTCGCTAAGTAGTTTTGAAAATGCGGGTGATTTTCCGCTACCTACCTTTGATGCTGAAAACAAGTCGGCGGACTTTACGATGCGTACCATTAACTCCTATGCGGCTGCCAAGTTTAATCCGACAGATGCATTAAAGGTCACTGCAGGCGCCAGTTTGGTCAGCTATAACCTGGAAGGTGTCAGTTTCGGTGATCCACAGGCCTCAAAGGCGAATAATAAAGTTACTCCTTATGCTGGGGCAGTGTATGACCTGAATGATGATCACTCGGTTTATGCCAGCTATGCCGGTATTTACAAACCTCAGGTTGAACGTAGTGTTAACGGAGGGGTTTTGGCGCCGTTAGAAGGCAAGAACTATGAGGCGGGTGTGAAGAGTGAGTGGTTCAATGGTCGTCTCAACAGTACTTTTGCATTGTTTAAAACAGAACAGGAGAATCAGCCACAACCGGCTGGTATGCTTGGGGGAGTGACCACCTATAAAGGCATACAGGCGACTAGCAAAGGCTTTGAGTTTGATGTCTCCGGTGAGTTGTCTGACTCGCTTAGTGTGAATGCTGGCTATACACGTTTGATGAGTCTCAAAGGTGCCAATAATCAGAATGTGAATCCATTTACACCTCGCAATCAGGCCCATGTGGCTGCGGTATATAAAGTCCCATCTATTCAGAATCTGAAGTTAGGCGCAAACGTCTATTGGCAGAGTGATACACATGTCGATATCGACCTCTCTGATGGCAATGGCGACCCTGTCGGCACATTCCGCTATAAACAGGATAGCTACGCCACACTCAATTTGTCGGCGAATTATAAGATTGACGAGCATTGGCATACTGCACTCAACTTGTATAACGTGACCAATGAGAAGTATTTAACAAGCTTGAGATATGCCTATTCGGGTCAGGCATATTACGCTGCGCCGATGAGTGCATTAGCGACACTTACATGGACATATTAGCTTTAACGTCAGCCTCCAGGCGGATGTGGGTGTTTGAGCTGTGGCGAGCCTTAGGAAGCATGATTGTTGGTGACAAGCGTATTTTAATACTCAAGTGATTTTTGTACCCAGGCACTTTTTCAAGTGCTTGGTTTTTAATTGTTGTCGAGGGTCGGTATTGGCGGATTTACCCTCATGCATTTAAAAAACTATAGATGTATCTCTACAATTCGATCAATGATTTTTAATGGTATGCGCGCTTATTTCTTGTTGTTGCATCGCTGGCTAGGCCTGGCAAGCGCCCTATTCTTATTGCTTGCCGGCCTGACTGGCGCAGTGATTTCCTGGGATCACGAGTTAGACGAGTGGCTGAACCCCGCATGGATGCATAGTGAGTCACAAGGGTTGCATCAATCGACACTAGCACTTGCAAAACAGGTGGCCGAGCGCTATCCACAAGTGCAGGTCAGTTCTATTCCGCTGGCGGTGGAACCGGGGCATACGCTGGCGATTGGTGTGCGGCCGCTACCGAACCCTCCCAATGGCCTTGCGCCAGTCACGTTTAACCAGGTGTTTATCGACCCCGTGACTGGTGAAGAGTTGGGCAAGCGTGAATGGGGCGCAGTATGGCCTGTGGATCGCACCAATGCGGTCTCTTTTCTGTATAAATTGCATTACAGCCTGCACCTGCCCGAAATGTGGGGCATAGACCGCTGGGGCATCTGGTTGTTAGGTGGCGTTGCGATCATTTGGCTGATGGATAGTTTTGTAGGTTTTTACCTGACCTTGCCCAAGTCTGCCAATAAGCCTAAAACCAAGCTGCATAAAGCACAGCGACATAGCCATCAAGCAACATTTTTGCAGCGCTGGTGGCCAGCCTGGAAAATGCGCTGGAACAGCAGTACGCATAAACGTTATTTTGATATGCATCGCGCATTTGGCTTATGGACATGGCTGTTGCTGATTATTCTGGCATTTTCGGCGTTTGCGCTGAATTTGCGGCGAGAAGTATTTATGCCCGTCATGCAGTCTGCTTTCACGCTGACACCTACGCCTTCGGATATGCGTCCACGTTTACCCGGGCCGCAACAATTGCCGCCGAAGGTGGATTATGAAAAGGTGCTGGATCTAGCAATCAATGACGCGCGTGCGCAAGGTTGGCAAGAGCCTGCTGGGCGTATTTCATATAGCGCGGCTTACCAATTATTTAATGTGGATTTTTATCACCCTGATGCCGATCATGGCGTGGCAGGCGCTGGGCATAAGCGGTTGTATTACGATGGGCTGGATGCACACTATGTTGGCAAGCGTATTCCTTGGCAGGGTGGTGTTGGCGATGTGATCGTGCAAGCACAGTTTCCGCTGCATTCTGGCCGGATTCTCGGCTTGCCAGGCCGCATCCTTATTTCTGTGATGGGCCTGGTGGTTGCCATGCTTTCTGTGACAGGTGTTTATCTCTGGTGGAAAAAGCGTAAAGCCAGAAAGGTATCCCAGGTGATTGTCCGTGAGTCTGCCATTTCGACGAAAATGGCTCGTTAACCACTTACCTCCCAACCTACTGATTAGCAGGTTTTTATTATTTATATCAATATACTAGCAAGCTATTTTTGATTGATTTCAAAAATGAGAATTGTTATCATTAGCGATTAACCAATTTGCAAGCCAACGACGGTTGTTTCCAGTAGCCAGCAATCCAAAAACACAAGAGTGAATTAGGGAAAGATTATGCCATCCGGCTTTAACAAAAAAACCATGACATTAGCGCTGATGATGGCGCTACCAGCAGTTGCAATGGCGGCTGACGAAGAAAAAAAGGCAGATGCTGCGCAAACGATGACCGAAGTGAAGGTTAAGTCACAACGTGTGCAAGATACGCCAAACAAAGGCTATCAAGCGACAAAAACCCGCGTAGGTAAAACTTATCAGGATCCGCATGATATTCCTCAAGCGGTCACTACCGTAACTAAAGAGTTGATGCATGATCAGCAAGTCGGGTCGTTGCGCGAAGCATTACGTAATGTGTCGGGTTTAAGCTTTAATGCGGCTGAAGGTGGCCGAGGCGGCGATAACTTTAATTTGCGTGGTTTTTATACCTTTGGTGATATCTATTTGGATAACATGCGTGATACTGCTCAGTATTACCGTGAGACGTTTAACCTCGAGCAAGTTGACGTATTACGTGGTTCTGCAGCGATGTTGTTTGGTCGCGGCCAGGCGGGTGGCGTGATCAATCAAGTTACCAAAATGGCTGAGTTAAATGACAAAAATACAATTACAGGTAGTGTAGGGCAATATGACTATCATCAGTTTACTGGCGACTTTAATAAAAAGTTAACAGAAACAGCGGCGATTCGTGTCAATGTGATGGATCGTCATGATGAGACTTATCGAACAAACCCGGCAACTGGGGATCATCCTGAGTTTGACCGCTCGGGTATTGCCATCAGCTTCGGTGCAGGGATTGGGACTGAAAACGAATTTTTCTTAAATCATGTCACCACAAGAACTCGTGATGTGCCAGATTTTGGTATTGGTTTTGTAAATAAACGACCAGTAGATCGAACCGTAGCAACAGGCGTGCAAGATGACAAAACTTTCTATGGTGGATCAAAAAACTTTGATGACAGTGATGTTCATATCACCACAGGTATTTTTACGCACAAATTTACTGATGATACCCAGTTACGTACGCAATTGAGAAGCGGCAGCTATAAGCGTGCCTATTGGGCCAAAACTCCACAAGGAACAGCAGCAAATGCGGTGCCAACCGATGGAACCTTATTCTTGGGTGGTAACCAAGCAGCCAAATTGGATTACGATACACTGAATTTGCAATCTGATTTCAGTACAAAATTCAAATTGTCTGGCATGGAGCATCAGTTGCTTGCTGGCGTTGAGTATTTAAAAGAGGATCAATATCGTCAGAACCTGGCTAATATTGGTACTACCGCTAATCCGTTATATACCCAAAGTAATGTGACTGGCAATCCGACCAAGTTCAATGCAGATAACTATGCTGTTTATGCCCAAGACTCGATCGAGTTCATCCCTGATTGGAATTTCTTGTTTGGTATTCGTCGGGATGAAATGCGCGCTGATTACAGTAGCGCTACTTCACCAAAATTGAGCTATGGTGAGAACAGCTATCGTAGTGGTATTTCTTGGCATCAAACACCTGATGTACACTACTATTTGAGCTGGAGTGACTCGTTCAGCCCTACGGCGGACTTGTATCAACTGACTGTTACCCCTCAGCCACCTGAGCGTAGTAGAACAACAGAGTTAGGTGCTAAATGGCTGTTCTTAGATGGTGATCTGGCATTTAGAACTGCTTTGTACCACACAGTAAAAGACTGGGAGCGCAACACTGATTTGCAGTCAACGTCAACTATTCTGACGAAGAGAAGACGTACAGACGGTTTGGAGCTTGAGTTGACTGGTAAAGTGACCGAGAACTGGGATATTTTTGCGGGCCTGGCTTTTATGGATGCAAAAATTCTTGAAGTGGCAGAGAACGTCAATGCAACGACAGGTGTGATTACTCCGGCTTTTGCAGGATATAAAGGTCAGCGTGCTCGAAATACGCCGCCGATGACAGCCAACCTGTGGACTACTTATGCGTTTGCAGGTAATTGGAAAGTTGGCGGTGGTTTTGAGTCGAAAGGTGAGCGTTACGGCTATAATCCAAGCGGCGGAGCAGGAACGAATTTCGTAAACGGAAAATTTAGTCCAAATGTGGCGCCAGGCTATACTCGTTGGGACGCGATGGTTGCCTACGAAGAGAAAAAGTGGGCTGTTCGCTTGAATGTTAAAAACGTATTTAACAAAGTGTATTATGGCGATATTTACGATAACGGGCCTTTCTCTGTACCAGGTAACCGCCGTCAGGCAATCCTGACAACCGAGTATAAATTCTAGGAGTTGATTTGCTGCTGACGTTACCGGATGTATTGCTGAAAGAAGAACTCACTTCCATCCGAGGCCTGCTTAAACAGGCGCAATGGATAGATGGTCGCAATACCGCCGGGGCGCAGGCAGCACAAGTCAAAAATAACCAGCAACTGGCCGAACAGGATCCGTTGCTGGCAAACATTCGAGGGATCGTGTTGCAGGCATTGCATCGCGATCCTTTATTTTTTTCGGCAGCCTTGCCGGACAAAATTTTGCCACCGTTTGTGAACCGTTATGCGGGGCAAAACAATCACTACGGCTTTCATGTGGATAGTGCGATGCGTAGCATGCCGGATGGCAGTGCGCGCGTGCGGGCAGATGTGTCTGCCACCTTGTTTTTTAATGATCCGGATGAGTATGATGGCGGCGAACTGGTGGTGCAGGATGTGTTTGGCGATCAGCGCATCAAGCTCAAGGCCGGGTCTATTGTGATTTACCCTTCCAGCTCAGTGCACGCGGTGACGCCTGTGACGCGTGGCGAGCGCTTGGCCAGTTTTATGTTTATCCAGAGCATGGTGCGTGATGCTGCGCATAGGCGCATGTTGTTTGATATGGATATGGCGCTGGTCAGGCTGCGTCAGCAGCACGGTGAAACGGCTGAAGTGGTTCAGCTCACTGGGATTTATCACAATCTTTTACGGCAGTGGGCTTTATAAACACGCATGCAAGTACTTCCCTTATTGCAACACTACGCGCAACAAGCGCAATCTGGTTTGCCTGCTGATATCTGGCACTATTTGCAATCTGATGCAGGCAGCGGGCAGCAGAGCCTGGCGAATGTGCAAGCCTGGCAGTCGATCAAGCTTTACCCACGCCCGCTGGCGACTTTAAACCATCCTAATACTCGTTGCGAGCTGTTTGGTGAGCGTTGGGAGCACCCGATTATGCTGGCGCCGGTGGCTTATCAAAAGTTGTTTCATGCTGACGGCGAAGTAGGCACTGCGGTGGCGTGTAATGCCCAGCAGGGGCAAATGCTGGTGAGCAGCCTGGCTAGCCAGCCACTTGAAGAGATTATTACGCAGGCACAGCAACCATTATGGTTTCAGTTGTATTGGCAGGGTGACCGTCCGCGCACATTGGCCTTGCTGCAAAAAGCCCTGGCTGCCGGATATAGCGTCGTGGTGTTTACTGTGGATGCGCCAGTCAAGCAGGCGGTGATGGATTTGCCCGAAGGTATTGCTGCTGTTAATTTGAGCCAACCCTTGACGCCTAATGCGATTGGGCCTGGGCAAAGCCAGGTGTTTGATGGCTGGATGTCGCAAGCCCCTGATTGGGAGGATGTCGCCTGGCTGCGCGAGCAATGCCCCGTGCCGTTTTTACTTAAGGGTCTGATGCATGTCGAAGACGCCATACAAGCCGCAGGCCTTGGCTGTGATGGGCTTGTTATTTCCAACCACGGTGGGCGCGTACTGGATACGACGCCCACCGTGGTGGACGTATTGCCTGCGATTGCGGATGCTGTCGGCGGACAATGCAAACTGATTGTCGATAGCGGTATACGTAGTGGGCAAGATGTATTTAAAGCGCTGGCATTGGGCGCGGATGCAGTCTGTATCGGGCGGCCTTATGTCTGGGGGCTGGCAGCAGAGGGGGCGCTGGGTGTCGCTAAAGTCATCCGCACACTACGTGATGAACTGGAAATGACCATGGCATTGACCGGGGTTGCCAATTTAAAAGCGCTACACAAAGTAGCCCTGTTTTAATGATTGAAAGGAAGTAACGTGAATACATTATTCATCCGCATAGTATTGGCTGCAACACTCTCTATCTCAGCCACGAGCGCGTTTGCCGCTGCAGACTGCAAATCCTACCCTAAAGAAGAGTGGGCTGCTGAAGATACACTGAAAGAGGCGATGGAGGCTGAAGGATATACCATCAAGAAATTCAAGATTGATGGTAACTGCTATGAAATTTATGGCCGTAGCAAAGAGGGTAAAAAGGTCGAGATTTATTTCGATATGAAAACGCTGGCGATTGTGAAAGCGATTGGCCTTAAAGACTAATATTTTCATGCAAGCACGCGCGGATATCTTGTGGCCCTGGTGGCTGCGGCTTAGTCACTGGCTGATGGCTGCGGGCGTGATTGCTTTGTGGTTGATGAGCTATGCCTGGTATGAAACCGACTGGATACACCGTTCAGTCGGCTATACGGTGCTGGGCATTGTGGCTGTGCGTATCACGCTAGGCTGTTGCACCAGGCTCAGCAGTGGGCGTTTTTATCTGCCGCGCTGGCGTGCTATACGCACGCATATCGCCGAGATGCGGCAAGGACATCTTAGCCCTCATCAAGGGCACAATCCCTTGGGGCAATGGTCAGTCTACCTGATCTGGTTACTGATTGCCGCGCTCGCCCTGACTGGCTGGCTCAGCCGTACAGATGCCTTATGGGGCGAAGACTGGCCGGTAGAACTGCATGCTTTGCTTAGCATGGGTTTGCTTGGTCTGATTGTGATACATGTGCTGGCAGTGGTCGTGGTGTCACGGCTGTCTGGCCAGCATTTGTTATCACAAATGATACATGGGCGTTCGGCGCCACTTAAACGCAAATCTCGCTGAATGCGGATGCCAGCTGGCATGATCTCCGTATTCTCCCCCCAAATCCTGCCTGTTTTTACTTTGTATAAAAGTATCAAAATGTATCGCTCTCTTTAGTCGCGCAGCGGCTTCATTTAAGATGGCACATCTGCTGATATCCGTGATGATTTATGAATCTTATTCTGTGGCGCTGTCTTGTTGATTTCGAGTGATCGCATGCGCAAATATTTATGTTTAATGTTGCTGCCGGGCCTGGTGTATGCGCAGGAGTCGCTTTGGTACGATGATGGTGATCCGCTGGACACACAGGTATACACGCTGCCAAAAATCCCGGGCGAGTATCGCGGTAATGCTACTGACTGCAGCCCTGTAGACTTGCAGCAGCCACTGACGCTGGCCGATGTGGTCGATATCAGTTTGTGCCATAACCCGCAGACCAGCGAAGTATGGGCCAGCGCCCGTGTGCAGGCAGCGCAATTGGGTGTGGCTAAATCGGCCTATTTACCCAGCGTAACCAATACTGTTTCTAGTAATATGGGCGTGCTCAGCCCTGAATCTGCGACGCGCGGTAATCCCAACCTGAATATCGCTAACAGTGTGGTGGCGAGCTATCTTTTGTATGACTTCGGCAACCGTAAGGCCAATGTAGAGAATGCGCGCCAGTTACTGCTAGCTGCCAGTGCTACCCAGAGCAGTACGGTACAAACCGTGTTGCTGAATACCATTATTGCTTACTACCAGGTACAGGCCAATATTGCGGCACTGACAGCCGCCCAACAGGCAGAGCGTGCAGCAGAAGAAAGTTTTAAAGCGGCCAATGCGCGTTACCAGGCTGGTGTGGCGACGCCCGCCGATAAATTACAGGCGCAAACTGCCTATGCCCAGCTCACGTTGCAACGCATTACCATAGAAGGCACACTCCGCGTCGCTTATGGTGCATTGGTGAACCTGATGGGATTGCCTGCCAACCGGCCTGTGAAGTTAGCCGCGAGTATGAATGACGCACCGCCCAGCATTCTTGACGATGTCAGCGCATTGATTGAGCAGGCCGGGCAGCGCCGCCCGGATTTGATGGCCAGTGAAGCACAGGTACGCGCGGCCGAGGCCAGCATTGCTGCCAGTCAAGCGGCCAGCAAACCGACCATCAGCATGGGTGTTTCCAATAATCTGCAAGATGGCTCACAGTATGCAGCCAATAGCGCAACCACATTGGGCGTCACCGTTTCTATTCCACTGTTTGCCGGCTACGCGCCCACCTACCGCATACGCGCGGCTGAGGCGACGGCTGACCTGCGGCTTGCCCAGCGTGACCGTTTACGTTTGCAGATTTCGCTGGATGTGTGGAGTGCCTATCAAAACTTGCGCACCGCATTGCAAGCGATGACAGCTAGCAAAACCCTGCTGGAAAGTGCCGAGCAATCGTATCGGGTGGCGCTAGGGCGGTATAAGGCCGGTGTCGGCAATATCATTGATACACTCAATGCGCAAAGCGCACTGGCGTTGGCACGTCAGCAAACCATCCAGGCCGGACTGAATGCCAATATCGCACGTGCCACCCTGGCACAAGCCATTGGCGAGCTTGACCATGCCATGATTCAGTCACTGCCAGGCGCTCACGCGACCTCTCACTAAAACGGACACGTATTTATGAAGCGCATCAAAAACATACTGGTGGTATTGCTGTTAATCGCGATAGCCGCGACAGCCTATTGGTATTACAAGCAGACCCACCAGCCCAAGCCGGAAGATTTATACCGCCTGGATGAAGTGACACAAGGGCATGTTGAGCAAACGGTATCGGCGAATGGTACGCTCAACCCGGTTAGCCTGATCAGCGTTGGTACCCAGGTCTCGGGTATTGTGAGAAAAATGTATGTCGATTTTAATGATGTGGTTAAAAAAGACCAGGTGCTGCTAGAGCTGGACAGTACTTTATTCAATGCGCAGATTGCGCAATCTAAAGGCAGCGTCAGGAATAATGAGGCTGCGGTGGAACTGGCGATTGCCAATGAAAAACGTATGCGCCAGTTATATGCGCAAGAGTATGTGTCCAAGCAGGAGCTGGATACCGCCGTGCAGGTATTGAAGTCAGCCAGGGCGCAACTGGAGACTGCACGCGGCTTACTGGCACGCGATGTGACCAACCTCAATTTCAGTATTATCCGCTCGCCGGTCTCTGGTGTTGTTGTCAACCGGGTGGTCGATGTGGGGCAAACGGTGGCTGCCAGTTTCCAGACGCCGACCTTGATCCAAATTGCACAAGACTTGGCCAATATGCAGATTGACACCAGTTTTGCCGAGGCGGATATCGGTAAGATTAAAGAAGGGCAGAAAGTGAATTTTAATGTCGATGCCTTCCCTGACCGTAGCTTTGAAGGCGTGGTGAAACAACTGCGTTTGAATTCAACTAATACTTCGAATGTGGTGACCTATAACGTGGTAGTGTCAGTTGATAACCAGGATCTAACCTTGCTGCCTGGCATGACTGCCTACGTGAATATTATCGTGGATAAAGCCCGGCATGCTTTGCTGGTACCGAATGCCGCCTTGCGCTATAAACCAAAACTGAGTGCCTCTGCGCCGCCCGATCGGTCAGCACCAGAGGTGGGTGGCGGTGAAGGCAAGCGAGGCTGGCGCAAGCACGGTGCTAAAGGCGAAGGGCAAGGCCCATCCACTAGCGCAACAATGGGCGGGGCCATGGGCAAGATTTATGTATTGAGGGCTGGCCAACCGGTGATGATACGCGTGCATACCGGCATTACCGATGGTCGCTCAACCGCGGTGTCTGGTGAGGGCCTGGCGGTGGGTGATAAGGTGATTGTCAGCGAATTGCAAAGTGATAACTCTGCCAATAAAGGGCAGGGTAATAATGGCCCACGTGGGCCGAGAATGTTCTAAACGCATGCAAAAGTCAGTGATTGAGGTACATCATCTCTACAAAGCCTATCAAACGGCGGCAGGCGATTTTCCGGTATTAAAGGATGTCAACTTGCAGGTGTTGGCTGGGGATTATGTTGCCATCATGGGGCCTTCCGGCTCTGGAAAATCGACCTTTATGAATATTCTTGGTTGCCTCGATATGCCTACGGCAGGCAGTTATGTGCTGGATGGCTACGCGGTGGCGACCATGGCTGCGGATCAGGTGGCAAAGGTGCGCAATCAAACGATAGGCTTTGTGTTTCAGGGGTTTAACCTGCTGGCACGCGCCAGCTTGCTGGATAACGTGGCCTTGCCGCTGGTTTATGCCGGTGTCAGCAAAGAAGAGCGTCATGCACGTGCCAGGGTATTGCTGGAGAAAGTGGGGCTGAGCAAGCACATGCATTCCCATCCCAACCAGATTTCTGGCGGGCAGCAACAGCGGGTTGCCATTGCCCGTGCTTTGGTTAATCAGCCACGCTTGATTCTGGCTGATGAGCCCACTGGTAACTTGGACAGTACCACCAGTGAAGAAATCATGGCCATTTTTCACAGCCTCAACCAGGAAGGCATCACCATTGTGCTGGTCACACACGAAACCGATATTGCTGAACATGCCAAGCGGCAGGTGCGGTTTCTGGATGGCAAGATAGTGCAGGATACCGGTAGTGCATCAAGTGTCGCCGGTAGTGAGTATGTTTAGCGCCATGCTGGGGGAAGCCTGGCACGCCATGGGCGCTAATCGCTTACGCACGTTTCTGACCATGCTGGGGATGGTGATCGGTGTGGGTGCGGTGGTGCTGATGATGGCGATCGGGCAAGGGGCTGAGGCTTCGGTCAAACGCTCTATCAGCGCCATGGGCAGCCATTTGTTCGTGGTACTTTCCGGCCCACCAAGAATGGGCGGGGCTCGCACCGCAACCGGCAATGCGCCTTCGCTCAATGTGCGTGATGCGAATGCGATTGGTGAGCTGTATGGCGTGGTCGGCGTCGCGCCAGTGACCATGGGCAAAGGGCAAGTCGTCTATGCCAGCAATAACTGGAATACCGATATTATTGGCACCACGGCAGAGTATATGGACATCCGTGGCTGGGGATTATCGGCCGGCTATCCGTTTTCAGCTTCGGACACCCGCTCTGCCACACGCGTTGCCTTGCTGGGTAAAACCGTGGTGCAAAACCTGTTTGGCGAAGAAGAGGATGTTGACCCCATCGGCAAAACAATCCGTATTAACCAGCGCCCATTTGTGGTGCTAGGCGTGCTGGATAGCAAGGGGCAGACACTGGACGGGCGTGACCAGGATGACACTATTATTGTGCCGCTAACAACGGCGCAGCGAAAATTATTTGGTAACCAGTTGCCTGGTACGGTGCGGCAGATCATGGTGCAGGCCGAGTCTGATAACGTCATGAGCATGGTAGAAGAGGCGCTGAATAGCTTGCTCAACCAGCGTCACAATATTCGCGAAGGCGCTGACAGCGATTTTTCGGTACGTAACCTGACGGCGATTGCCAATTCGGCGGCCGAAACTGCGCGCACCATGTCTTTGCTGTTAGGGGCGATTGCTTCAGTGTCTTTACTGGTCGGTGGCATCGGCATTATGAATATTATGCTGGTGTCCGTGACTGAGCGTACGCGCGAAATTGGTATCCGCATGGCCATTGGGGCGAGGGAAGCAGATATTCTGATGCAGTTTTTGCTGGAGGCCATCATGATCTCCATTGTGGGCTGCCTGATCGGCATCGTCATTGGTGTGACGGGCGCGGTGCTGGTGAGTGTGTTCACGCAGGCCGAGGTGATTATCTCAAGCGCATCAGTATTGATTGCATTTAGTGTCGCCGCCAGTATTGGTGTCTTTTTCGGTTTTTATCCGGCCAGAAAAGCGGCCCGCTTAAACCCGATTGAAGCCCTGCGCTATCAATAGCAATGTGCGGTTCTGGATAGGATCGCTAGTCCATTTCAATCGGTGGGGCGACTTTAAGCACTTCCTCTACCGTGGTCAGGCCAGCTGCCACTTTTTCTGCCCCATTTAACATCAATGGTTGCAGGCCAGCCTGGGTGGCTGCTTGCCGCAACTGCAACAAGTCCGTTTCCGGGGTAATCAGCTTGCGCAGGGTCGGTGTAAGGGTCAGCATTTCATAAATGCCGGTGCGGCCACGGTAGCCGGTTTTCCGGCACTCCTGACATCCCACTGCCTTCATGACTTTTGCCGGTTTTTTGGCTTTAAACGGGCGCGTGACGCTGGCCCATTCATCCTCTGAAATCTCGGCTTCGGTTTTGCAGTGCGGGCATAGCGTGCGTACCAGGCGTTGTGCCATGATGCCAAGCAAACTGGAGTGAATCAGGTAGGCCGGCACGCCCAGGTCCAGTAAGCGGGTCACGGCAGAAGGGGCATCGTTAGTGTGCAGGGTGGATAACACCAGGTGGCCAGTCAGTGCAGCCTGGATCGCCATATCCGCAGTTTCCTGATCGCGAATCTCGCCCACCATAATAATGTCCGGGTCCTGCCGCATTAGGGTGCGTATGCCTTCGGCAAAGCCCAGTCCGATATTCTGCGTCACCTGCATCTGGTTGAAAGCAGGTTCTATCATTTCAATCGGGTCTTCCACCGTACACACATTCACTTCATCGGTCGCCAGTTGTTTCAGCGTGGTGTAGAGCGTGGTGGTTTTACCAGAACCCGTCGGCCCGGTGACCAGAATGATGCCATTCGGTTGACGCGTCCATTGCGCCCATTGTTCACTCTGGCGTTTAGAAAAACCGAGTAGCTGGAAGTCCTGTACCAGAATATCAGGTTTGAAAATCCGCATCACCAGCTTCTCGCCAAACGCAGTGGGCATGGTCGATAAACGCAATTCGATTTCCTTGCCATCCCCGCTGACCGTTTTGACACGGCCATCTTGCGGGCGGCGTTTTTCCACCATGTCCATACGGCCCAGCAGTTTAATGCGGCTGGTAATCGCGTTCATGATATTGCTGGGCAACTGGTACACCTGATGCAATACGCCATCAATACGAAAGCGCATCAAGCCCATATTGCGGCGCGGTTCGAGGTGGATATCACTGGCACGTTGTTCAAACGCATATTTAAACAACCAGTCGACGATATTCACTACATGTTGTTCATTGGCATCCAGCTGGCGGTCCTTGCCCAGCTCAATCAATTGTTCAAAGTTTTGTACGCCGACAATTTGCCCAGCCTTGGCTGCATTGGCAGATTGAATTGCAGCAGAGAGTTGGTATATCTCGGGCAAATAGCGCTGCAAGTCCAGCGGATTAACCATCACCACCTGTATGCGCAATTTGAGCAGGCGCTCCAGGTCGTGTAGCCACTCCTGGTGAAACGGGTCAGCGGTGGCAATGGTCGCGATGCCATCCTTGACCGTGATGGGCATAATGCGCAAACGTTCGGCATAGGCCTGCGACACAATCTGCGCGGCGGCACTGAAATCGAGTTTCAGCGGGTCAATATGGTAGTAAGGGACTTCGGCCTTATCCGCCACATAGCGGCTTAGGCTCTCCACCGTCAGTAATTGTGACGGCTGCTGCTGGTCTGGCCATTTTTGTTCAGCCACAATCACAATCGGGTGAATTTTGGAGCTGTCCCGCTTGCGGTCCTGATGCAGTTTCTCTGCCCATGCCTTGTCGATGTGACCATCGGAAACCAGCATGCGCAGCAAATCACCCAGACGCAGGCTTTCCAAGGTTTTGGGTAGATTAAATGGGGCTGGGCTATTCATGTCATGTTTGGGCAGGAGTACCAGCTTATGGTGCAAAAATCATGCCATGGAAAAGTGGCAGGAATGGTCACTTTGGGATAGGCGAGAGCTTCAGAGAGTTGGGGTAGAAAGTCATTCTTTTTTGATTTCTTTGGTTTATGGATTGGTGTGGGGGTTCTTTTCGCCTTGTCGGCGAGTTACTTTTCTTTGCTTGCACAAAGCGAAGACTATTCTATGATCGATCTATTTCGCCCTTTCGGCGACCATTCTTTCTNNACTCGCCTAGAGGCGAAAAGGAGTTTTTGCTCAATGAATTACTTTTAAGCTGATCTATAGCTTCATCTGAATCCGCATACTCAAGTCCACCGCTTGTATATTTTTAGTCAACGCACCAATCGAAATCCTGTCCACGCCTGTTTCTGCAATCGCCCGCACCGTTGTTAAATCCACATTGCCCGAGGCCTCGAGCAAAGCGCGTTTCTGATTCATGGCGACGGCTTGACGCAGCGCTTCGAGCGTAAAGTTATCCAGCAAAATGCTGGTGGCACCAGCAGCCAGCGCTTGTTGCAGTTCATCCAGGTTTTCCACCTCAATCTGGATATTCTCAGTCTGCCGTAATGCAAACGCGGCTTGTAACACGGCGGTGATTGAGCCTGCAGCAGCAATATGATTTTCCTTGATCAGAATGCCGTCGTATAAAGCCAGCCGCTGGTTGGCGCCACCGCCGGTGAGCACGGCGTACTTTTGCGCCAGGCGTAAGCCGGGCAGCGTTTTTCGCGTGTCGAGAATCTGTGCCGGTAAACCAGCAATGGCATCTACATAGCGACGGGTATGTGTTGCCACGGCCGATAAGGTTTGCAGGAAATTAAGGGCTGGCCGTTCTGCACTCAGCATGGCGCGCGCATCCCCCTGAATATTGACCAATGGCTGATTGGCTTGCACACGCTCACCATCCTTTACCAGCCAGGTCAGTTGTATCGCCGGGTCCAGCTGCTCAAAGCACTGTGCGAGCCAGGCGCAGCCACAAATGACGGCGTCTTCGCGGCTAATGATGGTCGCTGAGGCTTGTGTGCCAGCCGGGATCAGGGCGGCTGTCAGGTCGCCGTTACCGATGTCTTCTGCCAGGGTCGCTTGTACCTGTTCAGCGATGATGGTCTGGTCGAGATAATCGGGTAAGTGTTGGTAAAGCGGGAATGTGGTCATCTGGTTGCCAGCAAGGTTAAAAAATATGCATGTGACATTCTAAGCCCATGCTAAAAGCTATTATAATAAAAGCGCCCCAAGACATGCGATAAGACCAGCGTTTTTTAAGCATAAGCTTTTCGTGATGGGGTATTTTTTTCGGTTAAAAGTATCAATCTTCTGGCTCACATCACACTATGCAGCTTTTATATACGGTAAACAGTCCTTACGCGCGCAAAGTGCGTATTGTGGCCATCGAAAAACATGTCGATCTGACCTTAACCGAGGTGGTGTTGTCGGCACCGGATTGCCCGGTGAGCCAGCATAATCCCTTAGGTAAAGTGCCTGTGTTGGTATTGGATGATGGCGATGCCTTGTATGACTCGCGTGTCATTGTTGAATACCTGGATCACCGTACGCCGGTGGCGCACCTGATTCCACAAGATCATTCAGCCAAGATTAAAGTACGCCGCTGGGAAGCTCTGGCGGATGGCATCTGTGATGCGGCGGTCGCGGTGATGCTGGAACAACGCAAACCAGAGGCACAACAGTCTGCTGGCTGGATTGAAAAGCAGTTTGCCAAGGTGACCGCTGGTTTGACCGCGCTGGATGAAGATTTGCTCAAAAAGAAGTGGTGTGTCAACGAAACCTTCAGCTTGGCCGATATTGCGCTGGGCACCGCCCTGGGTTACCTGGATTTGCGTTTTAAGAGTGTCCAGTGGGAAGGTAAATACTGGCAAGAGAAGTTTCCCAACCTGGCCAAGCATTATGGCGTGCTGGTGAAACGCCCTAGCTTCAAACAAACCATGCCACAGCCCTAACCTGGCTTCATGACAGAGTGCCTGCTATCAATGCGGGTATTCTGCTTCGTTTTTCCTCTCATTCACGGTCTTGTTCCTGACGATAGTCACAGGGTGAGACTCTATTCGCCTAAGCCATTGTTCCGGTTTTGTTTTTCTCTGAAACTCGCATTTTTACCATTAACCATTCTTTACGCGTGCACTTTGTTAATTTATTATTGATAAACTAAATGATAATTGTTATCATTTAAAAATAAACAAGACAATGATGAATAAATTCTATGCAAGCTGTCAATGCGCCGGTTAAAAAAAGATTGCTCGAATTATTGGATGAGCTGATTGCTCATGATGGTTTTGGCAGCATCAAGGTGGATATTCGCTTGTTAAAACGTGGGCAAAAAGAAGTGATTATCGATTGCGGCAAGCAGTACCGCTTTGTGGTCGACTTTGACGCCATCGTAGAAAAATAAGCAGAACTTATTCTCTCCATTTCAGTTTTACAACCATGCGAATATCAGCATGGAGATTGAAATACTCAACGGTGTGGGTCCGTGAGACTTAATTTTAGAGGTAGCGCGATGGCCTTCGAGAGGAAGGGGAACAAGCGCTCGTTGAGGAGAATTAAATTATGAAAGTTTCAGCGTTAATTATCGCTTTGGGTATGGCATTCAGCAGTTCTGCTTTTGCGACGACGGAAAAATGGGACTCAGCAACCCCTTGGGGTAGCGCGACTACTGCGCAATATGCAGAGTGGAATGTATTTTCTTATGTAGATCCTTTCGTCAAGCAAGACAATACACCTGACGTTGCATTGACTGGCGCCACTGCCACGCTGACCGAAACGTCTGGTACAAGCTTTATTACCGGCAGCCAGAATATTTACAGCTTCTCATCTCCAACTGCCTTCACAGCAACGTTAACTGGCGCCACTAGTGGTGTTTTTGATGTTTACCTGCGTGTGGCTGCATTTGGTGTGATGCCTTCATTGACTGCAACCTTAAACGGTACTTCTGCGACGGCAGTGACTCAGCTTTTAGGTACCACTAACAGTTCATTCGGTACTGTGGATGAAGGTGAGTACTACTGGAAATGGAGCAATGTCACAGCTTCGTCCTTGTATACCTTTAAATTCAACGCTTCTAGCTCAAGCATGAGCTTGGATCAGTTGGCATTGGCCACTGTTTCTGTTCCAACTGTGACACCTGTTCCAGAACCAGAAGCATTCAGCATGATGGCCTTGGGCTTGGGCCTGATGGCATTTGCTGCACGCCGCTCTGCAAAAAAAGCCTAATTTAGCTTAGTGCGATGACAACAAAGGGGCTGATAAAGCCCCTTTGTTTTTATATACCGCTTATGAATGAAGTAGTGAACGCTTTATGATGACACGTCTCAACGATTACTGGCGATTGATAATAAAAAACACTCACGCTGTTTGCCAATGCGGTCTGGTCTGTTTAGTGTTGGTATTTTCGCTGCAGCATCAGGTGCTAGCAGCAGAAGATGCTGTGAAAGATAAAGCGCCTGACAAAGTTGAGAACTCTTCAGAAAATCTCGAACAACAGGCAGTCACGCCTAAACAGAATAAAAAAGCGGAGTTGGACGATGTTGATACCTTACCTGAAGTGTCCGTCAAAGACGTCAGAGTAAAAGAGGATTCTGGGATTAACTCAACGCAATCCATCACAACAATTACCTCAGAGCAATTACAACGCTCACAGTTCAGTAATATTTTTGAGGCAGTGCGATCCGTGCCTGGCGTTTCTACCTCTGGCGGACCACGTGCCAGCGGCATGACTTTCAGTATACGTGGCTTTGCGGATAACGAAGATGTTGTGGTTAAAGTAGATGGCGCACCGAAGGCTTTTGAGAAGTACCGAATGGGAGGGACTTTTATTGAGCCAGAGCTGCTTAGAAGTATTGAAGTGCAGCGTGGGCCTCAAATTTCCAGTGGTTCTGGTGCCCTGGGCGGCACTATTATTGCGCAGACAAAAAATGCTGCCGACTTTTTGCGGCCAGGGCAAACCGTTGGTGCTAAAGCCAAATTCGGCTATGGCAATAATAATGATGAATATTCGCGCTCATACATGCTTTATGCACGCCCTCATGAGCGTATAGATATTCTTTACAATTACTCTAACCGTCAGTCCAATAATATCACCCTGGCAGACAAAACTAAGCTCGACAATTCTGCCATTGAGTCCATCTCGCAGTTACTTAAAGTTTCAATCTTTCCTACAGATGATCTGGAAATGATTACCTCTCTGGTGAAGTTTACTGATACAGGTATGCAGCCTTATGATGCCACTGGCGGTCAACCAGGGTTTTTTGGATATGTGCGTCGCGCGACTGATGATTTCAGTTGGACCGAAACTTTAAATTACACGCCGGACAATCCATTGCTTAATCTGAAGGCAGTGTTTGCCGGGGGCTATACAAACTTACACGATCTTCTGAAACCTGGCTGGTCCAACATTAACCCCAGCAATAGTTTCTGTAATGGCATCATTTTTACACCTAATCCCAGTAATAAAACAATTTGTCCGGGTGACCTGAATGATTACTACAATTACAAAACCAGAACGATAGACTTAAGTAATACCGCTATCATTGCCAAAACTGACAATGTGGAGCTGAGCCTTCTGGCTGGCTGGCAATACAATAGTCGCGAGCGCGAAGTGTCAAGGTTCTATGAGAACAGTAATTCATCTGTCCAGGTGAATAGTTATCCCGGAGGGCAAAACCTCACTGCGCCATCAGGTAATCGGTCCTATAAGGCGTTTTATCTGCAGCCAAATATACAATGGGGGCAGCTCAATATTAAACCCGGTTACCGGCGAGATGATTATGAGGTGGAGGTCACTGGTGCACTCACGAAAAAGCGGCTGGCTCAATTTGGCCAGTCAGACAAAATAGAGTTTACTGCGGAGACTTTTAGTCTGGGTCTCGCTTATGACCTGTTCCGGCGTAATAGCCCTGAAAAATTGACGATTTATAGTAATTATGCGCAAGGTTTCAGGCCGCCTTTGTTAGATGAGTATTTTACTGCTGGTGGTTTTGGCAGCAGATGCCTGTTTCCACAAACACCGTCAACAATCTGTGGTGATTTATATAATTTGCAGAATTCCGAGTCAACTGAGGCAGGCATCAGTTATCAGAACCCAAGGCTATGGGGGACGAATGTTTTTCTGAGTAGCAAACTTAACTTTTACCATATCTATACTGGAAATTTATTTACTTCAATGCGCTATGATACCGCGCAAGGAAAATATACGCAGGATGGCTGGGAGCGGCGTAATGGCATAGAGTTTGAGAGTTTCCTGCAATACCAAGGGTGGTTTATGCGAGGATCTTACTCAAAGATCTCGGGTGAGTTGAACAATGGATTAACGGCTGTGCCTTTGTATACCGTGCCTGGCAATGCATTGAATATCAATATCGGTAAAGAAATTACGAGCAGTATTGATGCCAATCTGACTTTCCGTAAGATATCAGATCGTGATGTGATTTTGTCAGGGGACGGCAGCGCTTCTTCCCCTTATACCTATGGTATACAGAACGGTTATGTATTATGGAATGCGGGTGTTAACTGGCGAGCATCGCCGAATGTGACTTTGCGGCTGATTGGTGAGAATTTGACTAACAATCAATATCGATTTGACAATGCCATGGGAGGCTCGGGTATTCTTGGCCCCGGTCGTAATGTGAAGTTTTTTGCTGAACTCATGTATTAATCTTGCAAAAGAGCTGGTCAAAAAAAGCCCCAGAAAAATTCTGGGGCTTTTTTACGGGTGGCGAATTTAAGCTGTCCGGCGACGCGCTGATAAACCGATCAAAGCCAACCCTGTCAGTAGCAGGGCGTAAGTATCAGGTTCAGGCACAGTGGTTACATTGACCTGCCAGCCAATATCTTTGAAGGCGGCATAATCTAATAGGGTTGGTAGTTCACGGGTGCCTGGCGTTGTGCTTGGATCCATCAATGTTTCCTGTGCCACGCCCTGATAGGTGCTCATGGTGTCATTGGCCCAATGACTGCCATATTGATCAAGTGGCACGGCGCTGCCGTAAGCAGCCACGGAGGCGGCTCCGGTGAAGTAGCCGTTATCAATTTGTGCTAGCCAGGAGTCTGCTTCGCCGTAACCCAGAATGTGCCCAAGTTCATGTGTTGCTGTGGTCAGGAAGTCTGGGTGGCCTGCGGTCAAGCCGCTGGTATCACTGCCGAAATACCAGTCATTGGCGGCATTGAACCAGATCATCCCGCCCCAAACTCCATAATCTGTTGCTGTTGATCCAGTGGTATTTTCTTGTCCACGCGTGGTGACTGCATCAATAAAGGTATCAGAACCACTGGCTGTCAGATTGAATCCTGTGTTGGCAAAGCCCAGAACGCCGGGCGCAGAGTTTGAGCCGCCGACATAAATGCGCAAGGTGTCCGCAGCAATATCGATATTGCTCAGTGTGATCAAGGGGCCGCCTAAGCTTGGATGCGTGATTTGCACCGACCAGCTATCGCCTGCTTGTGGTGTAATGGCGGTCAGGGAGTCTGTAAAGCCACTATAGAATGACGCAGCTTGCTCTAGTAAAGCCCTGCGTTCAGTCATCGGCGTGCCTGTCGTCAGGTCGGTAAAAAAGCCTCTGGTGTCATAAGTGTAGTCAAACTCTATGGTCAAGGCATGTGCAGGCAGGGCGAGCAGCAAGCCTGCTGCCGTGAGTACTTTGTGTAATGATTTCATGTGGGCTTTCTTTCTCGTCGGCCAAGTATTAACAGTGACAGTCCGGCCATCAGTAATGTCCAGGTATTCGGTTCAGGCACCGCTGACAGTGGTGTGACTGAGCCAAGACCTGCGCCATATACATTTTGGAGTGCCGTGATCATCATGCTATCTAATGGGAAAATGGGGCCCGTATATGCAGCATTTGCTATTGTGTCGTCAGGCGACTCATCTGCATTAATGTAATGGCCCATGCCTAAAGAGTGCCCAAGTTCATGTTGGGCAACTGAATAGAAAATTGTTTGCGTCCAGCCCAGGCCAAAACGCTGGCCATTAAAGACGACATCACCAGCCAGTCCATTGACCGCTGTATTTTGTGGAAAATAAGCATAGGCATTTGCATCGCTGATGTAAGGGACGACACCGATACGGATATCTGCCAAGCCTGTGGGGTCGTATTGCCCGGTTTCCGGCAATGGGCCGCCGGCGTCAGCAACTTCAATAAAGTGAATGGGCAAGACTGCCGCGTAATCAGCAAACGCCTGTTCAAATGCGCTGCGCATGATGTCTACTGAAAGCGATTGCCCATTGGTGCTGATTACGCCGCCGTCGAACAGGTTGCTGTAACTGTAGGTCAGCGTGATGTCTGAGCCTATGCCATTAGGCTGTGGCCAGCTCGCGTACATAGGATAGTAACCACCCCACGCGGTGCCAGAGAGCAGGTATGTCAGTAGCGATGCGTTTCGTATACGTTTCAACCAGGGGCTCATCGCTGCCCCCTGCTTCTTTTCGCGGCAAATATGCATGCCAGTGAAATCAGTACGCTGTGAGTGCGTGTCATGTGAACCTCTCCTCATTATTTTATAAATCCTTTGGGAATCTATATGCTAATTGATAATGAGAATGATTGTCAATTTCATTTGTAAGTGACAATAGGAATTGAGGTTATGCGACATGGGTGAGCAACGATGCTGTATTAAAAGCTTTGTCGATTGCTGAGGTAGGGCGTAAGTGAGTGGACGCTTTTGTAGCTGGTGAAGCTGTCTGCTCTTGTAAACAAAGCGCTACATGTATAGATATCAGGCAGGAGGGTGAGGCGTACAGTATTGTTACAGGAATTTTCTGATTAAGCAGACAATTCCTGCACGTGCATAGGGATTACAGCGGCGGTATGTCGTCGTCAGCCAGCAATTGCAGATTGTTTTTATGACGCAGGGTTTGCCGCTCATTCAGGCGTTTTTGCGCAGGGCTTGGGAAGTCGGTAAAGCTGATCAGGCTACGGTCGATCAGAATACTGATTAAGTCTTCCAGCACACGTGCCAACTGGATATCACTTTCACGAAAGGTGTGATGTTTTTTTAGCTCATCATCCAGAAAACACAGATATTCGGTATCTGCATTATCAATTTCAACCCAGTCCGCGGCCACTTGCGTATCTGGGCTTGCCGCAATAATTGCACCTTCTTTATTTTTTAATACGTAGGCCATTAGGTGTCATTCCTCGTCACTTGGCGTTCATTTTGATTATATTATGCAAGCAGAAGCAATAACCATGCCTTGCGAATAGGTTAAATGGCGCCGGTAATAATGCCGCCGCCCAGGCAGACATTGCTTTCATACACCACCACGCTCTGACCAGGGGTAATGGCCCACTGGTGCTGGCCAAAGCGAATGGTGGCTTCTTCAGCATTCACCGCATCCACTTCACAAGGCGCATCAGGTTGGCGGTAACGTGTTTTGGCCGCATATACCCAGTTAGTTTGAGGCTCTTCACCGCTGATCCAATGTAACTGGCCCGCTTTTAAACCATCGCTTTGTAATAGTGGGTGATCGTGACCTTGCACCACAATCAATTCGTTATCCGCCATATGCTTGGCGGCAACAAACCATGGCTCGCCATTGCTCTCGCGGCTACCGCCAATTTTAAGGCCCTGGCGCTGGCCGATGGTGTAATACATCAAGCCTTCGTGTTCACCAACCACTTTGCCTTCTGGCGTACGCATGATGCCAGGATGGCGTGGTAAATAGCGTTGCAAAAACTCCTGGAACGGACGTTCGCCAATAAAGCAAATACCGGTGGAATCCTTTTTTTCTGCATTGGCCAGGCCATGCTCACGTGCAATTTCACGTACTTCACGTTTAAGGTGTTTGCCCAGCGGAAACAGTGTTTTTGAAAGCTGTGCCTGATTCAGGCGCGACAAAAAGTAACTTTGGTCTTTACTGCCGTCATCGGCTTTGAGCAGTTGAAAGTTGCCAGGTTGAATCGGGTTTTCACGTACTTGCGCATAGTGGCCGGTGGCGATCAAATCCGCCCCCATGCCCATGGCATGGTCTAAAAATGCCTTGAATTTGATTTCGGCATTACACAGAATATCCGGATTAGGCGTGCGGCCAGCCTGGTATTCCTGTAAAAAGTTAGCGAACACTCGCTCTTTATACTCGGCGCTAAAATTCACGGTTTCGATGTCGATACCGATCTTGTCAGCCGCCGAAACGGCATCAATCAAATCCTGACGTGAAGAACAGTATTCGTCAGTATCATCGTCTTCCCAGTTCTTCATAAACAAACCGGTGACCTGGTAGCCTTGTTGTTTCAACAACAAGGCCGTGACGGAGGAATCTACGCCGCCGGACAATCCGACGATGACATGTGGCTTACTCATAATGCTTGGCCCAAATGCTTCAAAATGTCTAAAGAATAACGTTTACCTGCCAGGTAATCCTGCACACACAATAACACTTGCGGACTACGCATCAGCTCGCCTTCGGCGGCGATCTCGGCTTCAGATTTCCACACCGTGCGGAGTATGCCATCGTCCAATGCCTGCGCTGGGTAATGCGCGCCCAGCTTGCCAGTAAAGGCAAAGCGCAAATAGGTAATACCGTTGAGCGGATGCTGCCAGTGATAAATGCCCACCAATGCTTCAGGCGTGAAGTCGTAAGCGGTTTCTTCCAGCGTTTCACGGATCGCCGCAGCGATAATCGTCTCATTTTCTTCCAGGTGCCCGGCAGGTTGGTTAAAGCGGTTACCACGGTCGGTGGTTTCTTCAACCAGCAAAAACTTGCCGTCCTGTTCAATGATGGCAGCCACGGTGACGTTAGGCTTCCATTGCTGGGAGGATTTCGATGGAGTTGAAACGGTGGAATTCAAAATGCGCAGGTTTCGTTAAAAGCGCTATTTTACCGCTAAGTGATTGATTGGGGGAGGGTTAATTTAGCTGTGTGCGACTGTTTTCTATGCAGCTCCAGCGAGTTGCGGAAACAACCCGGTCAAGCCATGCGCGATAAATTCCACCGACATTGCCGCCAGAATCAGCCCCATCAAGCGCGTCACGATATTGATGCCTATGGTGCCCAGGTAGTGCGTAATGCCATCGGCGAGCTGCAATAATCCCCAGATAAATAGTGCAATGAGTGCAATCGGTAGCATCAGGCTGATGTGCCCCCAAAAGCCGGGATGCTGTTGTGCGGTAAGAATCATGCTGGAAATTGCCCCTGGCCCGGCCAGTAGCGGGATGCTGAGCGGCACAATTGCAATTACCTCACGCTCGCTCAAGTCTTGTGCTTCTTCGGCGGTTTGGCGTGTGCCGCTTTGTTTGCCATGCATCATTGAGATCGAAATCAGCAGGAGCAGGATGCCACCGCCGACTTGAAACGAGGGAATGGTGATGCCGAAGAAATCCAGAATCAGGTCGCCAATAAAAGCGGAGACACCTAATACAATCATGACGGTGATCGCTACCGTGCGTGCGGTGCGCGCCCGTTCAGCCTTGCTCCAGCCGCTGGTGGCGCTGATAAAGATCGGCAGGCTGCCAATCGGGTTGACAATGGCGATGAGGGCGATTGCGACTTTGAGCAGGTAAGCGTATTCAGTCATGGCCGATAATAATGTTAAGGTGCTCAAAGCTTGCCTGAAAACAATAGCCTTGGCAAATGACCAAGGCGATGCATTTAGGCTGGGCGTTTTTCGAAGAAGGTAATCGGCTGTGGTGGTGCAATCTGCAGGATATGTTTGCGCACTTTGCCCATCACATGCATTTCGCATGGTTTGCAGTCGAATTTGAGCGTATAGCGATCATTGCCGCTGATAAGCGTCATCGGCTCCGCCGTGACAGTGCCTTGTACGCCAATCACGCCTTTGGCTTCTTTTGGACACAAGCCATGGCTAAATCGTAAACAGTGTTTGGTGATCATGACCGGCACTTCGTCCAGTTCTTCATTGGCTTCATAAGCGCTGGCGATGAGTTTGACGCCGTGTTTGTGATAAAAGTCGCGTGCTTTCTGGTTGTAGACGTTGGCCAGGTAGCTCAGGCTATCTTGCGGGTAAATGGCTGGTGGTTCGGCCGTAGCGCGTAGTGGCGGGCGCTCATAGCCCATGGTTCTTATTTCCAGCAATTGTTCAACAGCATCACGGCGTAATTGATTGACCACAGAGGCAGGCAAGAACCAGAATTGAGTGAGCTCCAGGCTGATTTCTCTGGCAACAAAGTCGGTATTGCCTAGTTTGGCTAGATTCTCCCTGAGCGAGGCTTCGGCTTTTTGCGTGTCGTTAGCAAGCTGTTTCTCGGCATCGTATTGGGCTGTGGCGCTAAAGCCTTGTTCGTCATTCAGTGTGAGTGCAAAGCCATCTTTGGTTTCGTAAAACACGACATCCAGTGCGATTTTACGTGTGGCTGAGTCTTTTTCCAGCAGACGCATAAACGCATGGTCGCGGTTGCGATACAGTTGCGTATTGTTGCGGATATCCGCTGGCATTTCGTTTGGAAACAGGCGGTACGTGTATTTGTCCAGTGCCTGTACCGTGTTCACACGCAAGCCGACCAACTCTTTATGCACATCAAAAAAGCAGACGCCGTCGCCATTGTGCAATGCAATATCGGTGGCAACATCGATAAAATCCTTACCGACTTTGCGTACCGTACCCAATGTTTCTCCCGAGAATTTTGGAGTATCAAACGCACCAATATCCGCCTGGCGGCCATTGGCAAAATAATCGGTGGCACTACGGTTAAAGGTTTTTTCCGGCTGCGGCGTGAAGGTGTAAGTAGCGTGACCGGCGGAAGATTTAGCGTATTGCGGCATCTCTTCCAGAATCTCGTCCAGCAACTGGCGATAATGCGCCGTGGCATTTTTGACATAAGGCAGGTCTTTGTAGCGACCTTCAATCTTGAAGCTGCTTACTCCCGCCGCGATCAGGGCGCGCAGGTTGGCACTCTGGTCGTTATCTTTCATCGACAGATAATGTTTGTCTTTGCCGATGATGCGGCCTTTCTGGTCTTCCAGCGTATAAGGCAAGCGGCATTCCTGCGAGCATTCGCCGCGGTTGGCGCTACGCCCCGTATGCGCGTGGCTGATAAAGCACTGACCGCTAAACGCCACACATAGTGCGCCGTGGATAAAGTATTCCAGATTGGCAGTGGTCGCGTCTGCGATTTTTCTCACCGTGGCAATATCCAGCTCACGCGCCAGCACAATCTGGCTAAAACCTACCTGGTCCAGAAACTGCGCTTTTTCAACGGTGCGGATATCAGTTTGTGTACTGGCGTGTAGCTGGATCGGCGGTAAATCCAGTTCCAGCAAGCCCATGTCCTGCACAATCAGGGCGTCGACGCCGCTGTCATACAGTTGATGCACCAGCTGGCGCACACCTTCAAGCTCGTTATCGTGAAAGATGGTATTCAGTGCGACAAACACTTCGGCATGAAATTTATGCGCATGTTGCACCAGGCGCGCAATGTCCTGCACAGTATTCGGCGCCTTGGCGCGCGCACCAAAGGCCGGGCCGCCGATATACACCGCATCGGCGCCGTGGTTAATGGCTTCAATGCCGTAATCGGCATTTTTGGCCGGGGCGAGCAGTTCGAGATGTTTGCGGGTTTTTTGCATGGATTATGCATATAAATCAATAAGATGCGAACTATATCACAAAGCGGCGTTTGACAGGTAAAGGTTGAGGTGTTACCTTGGTAACACTTTTGTATATGAAAGGCCCTGCAATGGCTACAACCAGTTTAAAGCTTTCGGACGAACTTAAAGAGCGCGTGGCGAAACTTGCAGAAGCGAGTGGCAAAAGTGCGCATGCATTCATGGTGGATGCGATCGCGACGGAGGCTCAGCGCATCGAAGAGGATCAAGCATTTTTGGCGCGTGCAGAAGCTTCGCTCAAACATTACAAAGAAACTGGTATTTCTTACGCTGCAGAGGATGTGCATGCTTACATCTATGCAAAGCTCAAGGGTGAACCACTGCCAGCGCTTATCCCGGTAAGAGATAAGAAATAATGGTTGCTAAAGCCGCACTTGAATACTCGTTAGAGTCACAAAGTGACCTTCTCAGATTAAGTCTTTTTCTGTTTGAAAAAGATCCAGAAGCGGCCTTGGACGTATTTGAAATTATCAAAAGTGCGATAGCAATGCTTGCAGACCACCCGTTGGCCGGTCGCTTAGTCGGACTTGCATTGAGAGAGCTAGTGATTTCTCACGGAAGGACTGGATATGTGGCCAGCTACCATTACGACAGGCTGGAACATAAAGTACTCATTCTTGCGATCAAACACCAGCGGGAAAATGATTACCATTAGTCGCATGCACATGGTGTTACCTACTGCCGCTCAAGTCATGGAACTCAAAGCTCTTGAAAAATAATAGCCAGCCTTTATCAAATCAATTTCTTCTGTCTCGCTCCCTGCAAGCCGTCTGGCATCCTTGCACGCAAATGAAACACCACGAACGTTACCCGCTGGTGCCTATCGCCCGCGGCGAAGGTACATGGCTGTTCGATAGCGAAGGCAAAGCTTATCTGGATGCGGTGAGTAGCTGGTGGGTGAATCTGTTTGGGCATAATCAGCCGGTGATTAAAGATGCGATCAAAGCGCAGCTTGATCAGTTGGAGCACGTGATGCTGGCCGGGTTTACACATGCGCCCGTCGTTGAGTTGTCAGAAAAACTTGCCGCGTTAACCGGCTTGGGCCACGCGTTTTATGGCTCAGACGGCGCCAGTGCTACCGAGATTGCGCTCAAAATGAGTTTTCATTATTGGCGCAATATTGGGCAGCCGCAAAAAACCAAATTTATCAGCCTGCAAAATAGTTATCACGGTGAAACGCTGGGGGCGCTTAGTGTCACCGATGTAGCGATTTTTAAAGATACCTATGCGCCATTGATTCTGCAATCGGCGCAAATGCCGAGTCCGGATAGCCGTTTGGCTGAATCAGGTGAATCAGACGAGGCTTACGCTTTACGTTGTGCCGAGGCGCTGGAAACGTATGTGGCTGAGCATCATGCCGAATTAGCCGCGTTTATTATTGAGCCGCTAGTACAAGGCGCTGCGGGTATGGCGATGTATCACACGGTGTATTTGCAGCGGGCACGTGAAATTTGCAGCCGTTACCAGGTGCATATCATCGCCGATGAAATCGCCGTCGGTTTTGGCCGTACCGGCACCTTGTTTGCATGTGAGCAAGCGGGTGACCGCGTGAGTGATACCGCAGACTTTATTTGTCTCTCAAAAGGCATTACCGGCGGTTATTTGCCGTTGTCGGTGGTGCTGACGACCGATGCGATTTATCAGGCCTTTTATCACGACCAGACCGTAAAAGGGTTTTTGCATAGCCATAGCTATACGGGCAATCCGCTGGCGTGCAGTGCTGCACTGGCGACATTGCAATTGTTTGAGGCATCTGATGTGCTGGCGCATAACCGTGTGACAGCGCAGGCATTGCTGGCTGGCATTGAAGGCTATGGTTTCGGCATGCATCATGTGCGCCAGCGTGGCATGATCACGGCGTTTGAAGTCACTACAAAAAATCCACAGTTCGCGCGCGACTGCTATGCCGCGGCGCTCAAACATGGCTTGCTATTACGGCCGATTGGTAACACCGTGTACTGGATGCCGCCTTACTGCATGACAGCACAAGATATTCACCACCTGGTACAAACGACACGTGCTGCCGTTGAGGAGAGCATGTAAATGCGCTGGTTACTGGTTGTGTGCAGTTGTTGGGCAGCTTTGGCCCAGGCCGCCTTACCAATCAACTTGCAGGAGGCATTAAGCAAAGCACAATTGCCCGCCGATAGCGTGGCCATTGTGGTGCAACCGCTGGATGGTACTGCGCCATTAATCAGCCACAACGCAGCCAAAGCCATGAACCCGGCCAGTGTGATGAAATTGGTGACCACCTATGCGGCGCTGGAAGCACTGACACCTGCCTACCGCTGGAAAACTGACGTTTATCGCACTGGCACGCTGACTCAGGGGGTCTTGGATGGCGATTTAATCATCAAGGGTGCTGGCGATCCGGCACTCAATATCGCAGAATTCTGGCGTTTATTGCAGCAGGTGCAACAGCAAGGCATTCGCCAGATCAAAGGCAATCTCGTGTTGGATTTGTCGGTATATGCGCCTGAAGTCAGCCAGCGGCCCGTGCTGGACGATGAGCCATGGCGTGCCTATAACGCTAACCCGAGCGCCTTATTACTCAATGGCCGCAATACCAGTTTCCGTTTTGCGGTCTCTAGTCAGGCCAATAAGCCAGTGGTACAAATCTCGCAAGAATTCGAGTTACCGCAAATCCGTGTGATCAATACCATGCAAATCCGTAAAGGTGCGTGTAATGATTGGCGCGGTGACTTGCGCTATAGCGTGACGCCACAGGCTGATGGCGTCACGGTGGCCTTTAGCGGCACCTTGCCCGAGCAGTGTGATGAGCGCTATCTGGAACTCAGTGTACTCAATGACACGCAATACGTGTTTTTCAGTTTTAAAAAACTGTGGGCGCAGCTGGGTGGGCAGTTTAATGGGCAGGTGTTGTTGGCACCGGTCACCGACGTCGCCACGCTGGTGGCCACATGGTCATCGCCACCGCTGGATAGCGTGGTGCGCGATATCAACAAATGGAGCAATAATGTGATGGCGCGCCAGTTGCTGCTGAGCATCGGGCAAGAGGCTGGATTTACGCCAGCAGATGAGGCGGGTGCGGCACTGGCGCTTAAACAGGTTTTACGTCAGCGTGGCTTGCAGTTCCCTGAGCTGGTGCTGGAAAATGGTTCCGGCTTGTCGCGCAATGAGCGTATCAGTGCGGAACATTTGGCTCAGTTGCTCGTCACAGCCTACCAGCGCCCGGTGATGCCGGTACTTATGGCATCCATGCCCATACTGGGTCTGGATGGCACCACCAAAAAGCGCTTGGCAGAGGGGGGTAGCAAAGGCATGGCTTACCTCAAAACCGGCTCGCTGGAGGGGGTGAGCAGCATTGCAGGTTATGTGCAGGATATGGCTGGTAAACGTTATGTGCTGGTGGTGATTGCCAATCACGCGCGTGCTTCTGCAGTACGCGCGGTGCAGGATGCCTTGCTTAAACAATTGATTGAAGGCCGTTAGCCTGTGTCTGATAATTTGTGGTTAAAAGCGCGTAAAATAATGGTCGTTTTCTGGGAGTAAACAAGTGAAATCTGCAATCAAACTAATCGGTCTCAGCGTATTGCTGCTGGCCATGACAGGTTGCCAAGCGCAATCTAACTCGTCAAATACGAAGGAATCTGCACAAATGTCTGCCAATGTGACTGAATTACAAAAAATTGATACGGTGGTCGGTTCAGGTCGCGAAGCTGAAGTCGGCTTTAACGTCACCGTGCATTACACCGGCTGGCTGTATGACGCCAGCAAAGAAGACCACAAAGGCCAAAAGTTCGACAGCAGCCTGGACCGTAATTCGCCATTCAATTTCTTTTTAGGTGGCAGCCAGGTCATCGAGGGTTGGGATGTCGGTGTGCAAGGCATGAAAGTCGGCGGCAAGCGTACGCTGATTATTCCTTCTGACATGGGCTATGGCGCGCGTGGTGCAGGTGGCGTGATTCCACCGAATGCGGCCTTGGTGTTTGATGTTGAACTACTGGGCGTGAAATAAAAATAATTCTGTTTATCGCAACAACTTGGTGGGCAGCAATATTTGTGTGGCTTGTGTCTATGGTGCATCGCCCCCAAGTAGAGAATGTTGGCGATAGATAAACACTCAATGATTGGAAAGTCATAATGCAAGTCCAAGTGAAATGGATAGATGGTGTCAGTTTTGTCGGTGAATCCGAAACGGGTCATGCCGTGGTATTAGACGGCGCGCCTGAAAATGGCGGCCGCAATATTGGTATGCGCCCAATGGAAATGTTGCTGATAGGCATGGGCGCGTGTACTTCGTTTGATGTGGTGACCATATTGAAAAAGTCCCGTCAGCCGATTGTCGACTGCGTTGCCGAGATTCAGGCGGAACGTGCCGACACGGTGCCTAAGGTATTCACCAAGATTCACGTGCATTTTGTGGTGACCGGTGAAGGCTTGAATGAGTCACAGGTGGAGCGTGCAGTGAAACTGTCTGCCGAGAAGTATTGCTCGGCCAGCATCATGCTGCAAAAAGCGTGTGAGATTACGCACGGCTATGAAATCAAAGCGCCCAGCTTTGAGTGAGCTTGATTAACGGAGCATTGCATGAGCATTCCTAAAGGCATGGTAGGCATCCGCCATGTGGCCTTGTTTATCAAAGAGCTTGAGTCTGCGATTGATTTTTATACGCGGATTGTCGGTATGCACATTGAGTGGCAGCCTGATCCGGACAATATTTATTTAAGCAATCATGGCGATGTGTTTGCTTTGCATCGCGTAGATTACAAAGCAGACCCATTGCAGCGACTGGATCATATCGGCTTTGTGCTGACAGATGCACAGGCCGTGGATGACTGGTATGCGCATATGGTCGCCAATGGGGTGCGGATTACCGAGGCGCCAAAAAGTCATCGCGATGGTTCACGCGGGTTTTATTGCCTGGACAGTGTGGGGCATTTGCTGGAGTTTATTTACCACCCGCCTATTACACGCCATTTGCAAAGTGCATGATGTCTGGTGCGCGGGTACATTGACCTTGCCAGATAGTAAAAAAGCCTCCAATCATTGGAGGCTTTTTTATGGCTGCTTGTGCGGGCTTATTCGGTCACAAGCTTGATTGAAAGCGTTTGCTCTTTATCCAGTACATTGAGCAGGCGATCAATATTCGGGTGTTTTCCCGGGTGGTCTTCGGCATCCTCGGTGTGCTCGGCGTAAAGCGCCAGGCCTTCTACCGCCGCATCGGTATTGATCTCACCAAACACCTTGAACAGGTGATGATAGACTTTGATGGAGCCCTGGGTGCCTGGCTTGTTTTCAAGCACACCAACTGGCTGGTTGTTTTCATCATACAGTTCAATGCGTTTCACGTGATCGGCATTGTCCAGTGTGAGGAGGTTGTCACTAAATTTTTGCATGGTTGACTCTAGGTTACTACAAATCTTACAAGTGATACGCCGTGCGGGTCATCACTTTTGAGGCCAAGCGCATCGCCAGCTTGACCGGGGCAGGTAAGGCGGCACCGCCCAATTGTTCGGCTGTTTGCGCGTGGTGTTCTTCGTCTTCTTTCATCTGAGCGACAATGGCGCGCGAAGCATGATCTTGTACAGGCAGTTCCTGCAAATGGCTCTGCAAATGTGTTGAGACTTGATGTTCAGTTTCTGCCAAAAAGCCCAGATTCCATTTGTCGCCCAGCAGGCCTGCTGTGACGCCCAGGCCAAAGCTGGCGCCAAACCACAGAGGGTTCAACAGGCTCTTGCGGCCACCCAATTCCTGCATGCGCTGCTCACACCAGGCCAAATGGTCGACTTCATCCCGTGAGGCTTGTTTCAAGGCTTCCACATTGGCTGGGTCACGCGACACTAGTGCCTGGCCGCTATACAGTGCTTGTGCACAGACTTCACCGACATGATTGATGCGCATCAGTGCCGCCGCATGTTTGCGTTCACTCTCCGTGAGTGTCGAGTCAGCGCCGATGTCGGCTGCCGGATAAGGTCGACTGGCAATGGCCGGGCTAAACACCGTGCGTAGGCCCATATCCAGCACATTGATGGCTTTATCCAAGCTTAGTGGAGGTAGGCTCAATGGTGGTAAAGTCAACATGTACTCTTCCTTAGAGTGGCGTCTGCTTACCAAGCTTGCTGGTCGGTAAGCAGAACCGGCATCATGGTTTGGCTGTGCTTACTTTAGCAGGTTCTTGCGACTTCTGAACTGGCAAGCCTTTTAACAAGTTCATGGCTTGCGTGAACTGGAAGTCATCTTTGCTGGCTGGTTCAATCGGGCCGCGTGTTTCGGCATGTTTCTCTTCTTTCAGCTTTTCAGCGGCTGCGCGAGATTTTGCTTCATCTGCTGCTTTGCTGTCCACATTGCCTTTGGCATCGGTCGGGTTAGACAGGTGACGTTTCAGGTCAGCTTCATGCAAGCTCAGGCTTGGATCAGAACCGTCATCTACCGTGATATCCGGCACAATGCCCTTGGCCTGAATCGAACGACCGTTAGGGGTAAAGTAACGTGCTGTCGTCAGTTTGATGGCGCTGCCGTTATTCATCGGCAGAATGGTTTGTACTGAACCCTTACCAAAGCTCTGGATACCCATGATGGTGGCGCGCTTATGGTCTTGCAAGGCACCGGCCACAATTTCAGATGCAGAAGCAGAACCGGCGTTAATCAGCACCACGATAGGCACAGACTTGAACTCTTCAGGCAAGTCTTTCAGGTAATCTGATTTGCCGCGACGTGCATAATCCATCGGCGTTGCATTCAGGCGCATTTTGGAATCGACTACACGGCCTTCTGTGTACACCACCAGGTCATCTTTAGGTAAAAATGCGGCCGATACACCAACGGCTGCATCCAGCAAACCACCAGGGTTGTTACGCAGGTCGAGTACCAGGCCTTTCAGTGGCGTTTTGTTTTCAGTCTGCAAGCTTTTCAGCGCTTTGGCCAGGTCTTCACCGGTGCGTTCCTGAAACTGTGTGATGCGGACATAGCCATAGCCTTGTTCAATCCATTTGTTTTTCACGCTTTGTGATTTGATGATGGCGCGAGTCAAGGTGAAAGTGAGTGGTTTGTCCTCGCCCTTGCGAATCACCGTCAACACGATTTTGGTATCCGGTGTGCCGCGCATGCGTTTCACTGCATCGTTAAGTGTCAGGCCACGCACCTGGGTATCGTCCAGTTTCATGATCAGGTCGCCGGATTTCAGGCCTGCTTTGTAAGCAGGGCTGTCTTCAATCGGCGTCACTACTTTGACCAGGCCGTCTTCCATGGCGACTTCAATGCCCAGGCCGCCAAATTCACCTTGTGTGCCTGCCTGCAGTTCTTTGTAAGCATCGGCATCCATAAACGTAGAGTGCGGGTCCAGGCCTTGCAGCATGCCGGACAATGCCTCGTTGATCAGTTTTTTGTCTTCTACCGGTTCAACGTAGTCAGATTTAACTTTAGCGAACACTTCGGCAAATACACGCAACTCATCGATAGGCAGTTGCGACACGGAGGTTCTGTCTGCCCAGGCGGAAATGTTGATACTCACCAGGATACCTACAAACACGCCTGCACCCAGCAAGCTGAATTTTTCTAATTTGGAACGCATACCATGCCTTGTGTGATCAATTAAGCGAAGAATATTACTTTAATAAGAGTCAAGTTGCATCTGTTGATGACAGCCTGTTTGCAGAGAGTGGACAGAACGCTGTTAAGTTCATTTTCCGCTATTTCAATAAAATTGACTATACTCTTCACGCAAATAAATGTTTAGAGTGAAATATGCAAAAGCCTATCGTAGAAATTGAGTTTTGTACACAGTGCCGTTGGTTGTTACGCGCCGCCTGGCTGGCGCAGGAGTTGTTGACGACGTTTGATACGGATTTAAAGTCCGTGAGCCTGGTGCCGGGGACCGGCGGTATTCTTGAAGTGCGCTGTGATGGCGCTGTGATTTTTTCCCGCAAAGAAGCCGGGCGTTTTCCTGAGGCTAAAGAATTGAAGCAATTAATCCGCGACCTCATCGATCCGGAGCGCTCGCTGGGGCATAGTGATACGCCAGTGAAGGGCGCAGGCGAGTAAAAACAGGGGATAAACGCGTGCTGTGCAAAGAAGCGTTATTTTGACGCTTCTACTTCCATGCGCTTGGCGCCGTTATAGCGTGTGCTCCAGTAGCGTTCGTCCATGTTTTCGATACGCACTTTGGCGCCCGCTCTCGGGGCGTGAATAAACTGATTGTTGCCGACGTAGATGCCGACATGCGAAAACGCCGATTTCAATGTGTTGAAAAATACCAGGTCGCCGGGCTGTAATTCTTCGCGTTTGACAGTATTGCCCATTTCGCTAATGGTGCGTGCCGAGGGCGGCAGGGAAATCTGGGCAGCGTGTTTAAATACATATTGCACGAAGCCACTGCAATCAAAGCCGGTTTCCGGGCTGCGGCCGCCATATTTATAGTCAACGCCAGTCAGGCTCAGGGCGCGAATCATGATTTCTTCCACTTTTTCTGACCAGGAACCCGCAATGCCGGACTGGCTTTCCATCACTTGCTCTTGCGAGTAGCTGTAAGCGTTTTGCCAGCGCTTATCATCGCCGGGCGCGGCGACACTTTTGCATTGGCATAACAGCACGCTGACCAGTAAAGCAGCCAGCCG
Source organism: Methylophilus sp. UBA6697 (assembly GCF_002454655.1). Lineage (NCBI taxonomy): Bacteria > Pseudomonadati > Pseudomonadota > Betaproteobacteria > Nitrosomonadales > Methylophilaceae > Methylophilus > Methylophilus sp. UBA6697. The sequence continues at coordinate 2,544 of NZ_DKJH01000037.1, read as the reverse complement.
AATAAATGATTTATTCATCACAATCAAGGGTTTGGATAAGAGGATTTTTGGTGACACAGAAGTGACTACGGCCTAAACCTTGCCATACTTTAACAGCATGCGCAAGTTTTTTAGCCTTTTTACTGTTGTTGTGACTGCTTTTAACCGATGTATTTCTTGAAAAATGCTTGTCTGATTTATTCTGGCTCGTGGGATAATTAGCGTATGTCTTTACAGCAACAGGTCAGTTCCGCGTTTTTAGAGAATGGGTGTTTGGCGCAAGCCATGCCTGATTTCCGCAGCCGTCCGCAACAGCAGGAAATGGCACAAGCGATTGCTGAGGCCATTGAACAGCAGCAGCAATTGGTAGCCGAAGCGGGTACAGGTACCGGTAAAACGTATGCTTACCTGGTGCCTGCCTTACTCTCTGGTGGTAAGGTGATTATTTCTACCGGCACCAAAACCCTGCAAGACCAATTGTATCAACGCGACCTGCCCGCGGTGCGCGAAGCACTTAAAGTGCCAGTGACGGTGGCCATGCTTAAAGGCCGTGCCAACTATATCTGCCATTATCACTTGCAACGCGCCAGCCAGGAAGGCCGCTTTCAGTCGCGCGAAGATGCGCAATACATTCCCATCCTGCAAAGCTTTGCCGAGAACAGCACAAGTGGCGATAAAGCCGAACTGGTTGAAGTGCCCGAGCAAGCCACGGTGTGGCAACAAGTCACCTCGACACGTGATAACTGCGTCGGCCAGGATTGCCAGTTTTACAAACAGTGTTTTGTGATGGAGGCGCGCAAACAGGCGCTGGCTGCCGATGTGGTGGTAGTCAATCACCACCTGTTTTTTGCCGATGTCATGCTGCGTGATGAAGGCGTGGCTGAGTTATTGCCCAGCGCCAATACTGTGGTGTTTGACGAAGCGCACCAATTGCCAGAAGTCGCCGGCCTGTTTTTTGGCGAAGATATTTCCACCTCACAATTGATGGACCTGGCGCGTGATAGCCAGATGGCGTACTTGACGCTGGCCAAAGACTGCGTGCCGCTGAGTGAGGCGGTGCCGCCACTGGAGAAAGCCTGTCGTGATTTCAGGTTGGTATTCCAGTTTGAAGGCGCGCGCATGCCGGTGCAGAAAGCGCAATCATTAAAGAACTTTGACGCCGCCTACCAGCGCTTACTGGAGACGTTGAGTGCCTTGACTGCTGTGCTTGAAACGCAGGCAGGCCGCGATCCTTTGCTCGAAAAATGCTGGCAACGTGGCGAGGCGCTGTTGGCCTTGCTTGAGGCCTGGTTAAAAGGTAATCATGCCAATCTGGTACGCTGGGTCGAAGTATTCAGCCAAAGTGTGCAATTACACGCAACACCACTGAGTGTGGCCGATGGTTTTGGCAAACAACTCAATGCGCAGCCGCGCGCCTGGATTTTTACTTCCGCGACGCTGGCGGTGAAAAGTGACTTTAGCCATTACCAGGGCCAGATGGGCTTGCTGGCGGCGCAAACCAGGCATTGGCAAAGCCCGTTTGATTATGGTCAACAGGCTTTGCTCTACGTGCCTTCTGGTATGCCTGAGCCTAATAGCACTGCCTATACAGCTGCGGTGGCATCTGTCAGTCTGCCGGTGTTGCAAGCCAGCCGTGGCCGGGCGTTTGTATTATGCACTTCGCTCAAGGCCATGCGCGAAGTGCACGCTTTGCTCAAGCAGGCATTTGAAGAGCATGGCCTGGATTATCCTTTGCTCATGCAAGGCGAGAGTAACCGTACCGAGTTGCTGGATAGGTTCCGTGCCCACGGCAACGCCGTGCTGGTCGGCTCGCAAAGCTTCTGGGAAGGCGTCGATGTGCGTGGTGAAGCGTTGTCATGCGTCATTATCGACAAGTTGCCATTTGCGCCGCCAGACGACCCGGTGCTTTCGGCACGTATTGAGAAAATGAACGCCGAAGGCAAAAATGCCTTTATGGAGTATCAGCTACCTTATGCTGTGATTACGCTTAAGCAAGGTGCCGGGCGGCTCATCCGCGATGAACAGGATTTAGGTGTGCTCATGATTTGCGACCCACGCCTGGTTGATAAACCTTACGGGCGCCGTATCTGGCAAAGCCTGCCCCCCTTCAAACGCACACGCGTACAGCAAGAGGTGGAAGACTTTTTCGCACTCATCAATAGCCTCTCATAGCCATGTTGGAGATCGCCTTTCACGAATACAGCCTCACCGCCATTCGCGCGCAGGGGGCCGGCGGACAAAACGTCAATAAGGTATCTTCAGCCATTCATCTGCGTTTTGATATTCATGCTTCCAGCTTGAGTGAAGTGGTTAAAACACGATTGTTACATAGCAAAGACCAACGCATCACGGCGGAAGGTGTGCTGGTGATCAAAGCGCAGCAATACCGTACGCAAGAGGCCAATAAACGGGATGCGATTGCACGGTTGCATGAGGTTGTACGTGCGGCTAGCCACGTGCATGCGGTGCGCTATGCGACACGGCCGACGCTGGCATCGAAGAAACGGCGGGTAGCGGGGAAGATGCAACGTGGGGTGGTGAAGCAGGGGCGGGGTAGGGTTGTTG
>NZ_DKJH01000013.1:0-17222 GCF_002454655.1 Methylophilus sp. UBA6697 | reverse complement strand
AAAGAAAAGTAACTCGCCTACAGGTGAAAGAAATGCCTCGATACGGTCAGTGTCGTTTTAAAACGTAATTCTTTTGTATTTACTTGGATAGGTTTTCGTTACTTAAACGGCTACCCAATCCCCACTCTTCCCACCATGCTTCTCCAGGACTCTCACCCCTTGTATGGTCATGCCTCTGTCAATCGCCTTGCACATATCATAAATCGTTAGCAGTCCCACTTGCACAGCAGTCAATGCTTCCATTTCGACCCCTGTCTGCCCGGTAGTTTCACATTGCACGCGGCAGCTAATGCTGTGTTGTGCTTCATCTGCCACAAAATTGACATCTACCCGGCTTAGGCTGAGCGGGTGGCAGAGTGGAATTAAATCACTGGTTTTTTTGCTGGCCTGGATCGCTGCGATACGGGCGATGCCGAGTACGTCGCCTTTTTTGGCGTTGCCTTGCAGGATGGTTTGCAAAGTAGCGGCCTGCATGGTGATGTGGCCTTCGGCAATGGCGATGCGTTTGGTATGGGCTTTGTCGCCGATATCCACCATGTGGGCATGGCCTTGGGCATTGAAATGGGTGAGTCCTGAGGTTGATTTTGTCATGGGTTTACGCGTGTGAAAAAGGATGAACTCAAGCGATGAAGTCGTTATCATAACAAGTTTGGGTGGTTGGCACAGGCCTGTGATCGGGCGGTGCAATTTCAAACGCTGGGATTCATGGCTTTTAAAGACATTAAACATGCTTATCAACAGGGTGGCCGACACGTGGTGCGTGGCTTGCTGTTGTGCGGCCTGTTGTTGGTGCCGGGGGCAACGTTACTGGCTAATTATGCAACAGGCGTGTTTTCGGGTAAGCCGTATGAGCCGGATGATCTGGACTTGAGTTTGCCATCAGATTCATCTAATCAATTGCCGGAGCTGGGCGATGCTTCGCAAACTGTATTGTCATTGCGTGATGAAGAAAAGATTGCGCACCAGATTCTCAAGCAGGTGGCGACCAGTGAGGATGTGCTGGATGATGCAGAAGTCACTGATTATCTGCAAGCATTAGGGTCACGATTGGGCGAGAGCAGCCCGGACCGGCAGCAGAAGTTTTATTTTTTTGTGGTACAGGATAAAACCATTAACGCGTTTGCCATGCCTGGTGGCGTGATTGGTGTGCATACCGGTTTGTTTATGGCTTCGAACAGTGAGTCAGAGTTGGCCAGTGTGCTGGGGCATGAAATTGGTCACGTCACCCAGCATCACCTGGCGCGCATGCTGGCGTCACAAAAGTACGATATGTTTAAAAATATCGCGGCGACAGCGTTGGCCTTATTGATTGCGCGTTCGAATCCGCAGGTGGGGATGGGGGCCATGACCGCTGCTTCTGCGGCAGGGATACAAAAGCAATTGGATTACACGCGTGAGCATGAACGCGAGGCCGACCGGGTGGGTCTGACCATTTTGCAGGATGCCGGATTTGATGTGCGCGCCATGCCGGCCTTTTTTACCACCATGCAGCGTGCGACACGCTTTTCTGATGGCGGCAGTATGCCCAGCTATTTGCGTACACACCCTTTGACCAGTGAGCGTATTGCCGATATTGGTAACCGGGTGCAAAACCTGCCTTACAAGCAGATTAACGAAAGCCTGACTTTTTTCCTGATGCGGGCGAAAATCCGCGCTTTCCAGGGTGCCCCGCAACAAATGGTGGAAGAGTTTCAGAATAATATTAGCGAAGGTCGTTATCAGAACGAACTGGCAGAGCATTATGGCCTGGCTTATGCCTGGCTGCGGGCCAATCAGGCAAAGAATGCGCAGGGGGAGGTCGACTGGCTGGTGCAGCATGGTATGGTGAGTCCTTACCTGGTGACGTTAAAGGCGCTGACTTTGGCCAAGCTAGGCCAGGTGCCGCAGGCACAGGCGCAATTTGTGCAGGGCTTGCAGCAGTATCCCAAACATAGAATCCTGGCACAAGGTCAGGCTGAGTCATTAATACGTAGTAATCAATGGGCGCTGGCTGTGACCTTTATTCAAAAGCAACTGGATACTTTTCCCGATGACCCCAAGCTGTATGACTGGCTGGCAGCTGCTTATCAAGGACAAGGCAAGCAGATGTTACGGCATCAGGCATTGGGCGAAAGCTATGTGCGTAAATATGATTTGCCGCGCGCGATTGACCAGTTTGAGATCGCCAGCAAAGCCAAAGATGGCGATTTTTATCTGCAATCCAGAGTAGAGGCACGGCTGAAAACGCTAAGGCTGCAACTCAAACTGGAGCAGGGGGATGATAAAAATGGATAACAGTATGCAAAGACGGGTGTGGTTGAAAGCAGGGTTAGCGTTAGCCACCATGCCGTTTTGGCTGGTTGCACGCAAACTCGAGGCAGCTACCTGGTTTACGCAAGCCTTTGAGGCCAAGCAGACAGCGCAAGTGATGGCAGCGCTGCAAGCGAGCGCCGTGCCGGTGTCGGCTGATTTGCAGATTGACGCGCCACAGAAAGCCGAAAATGGTGCGGTGGTGCAGGTTGAGTTGACGAGCAAGCAGGCTGCAGGCGGCGTGAGCAGTTTGCGCTTGCTGGCGGATGCTAACCCGACCCCGCTGATTGCCAGTTTTGAACTGGGGAAGCAGGTGTTGCCCAAGCTGGTGACGCGCATCAAACTGGCGCAGTCGGGAGAGGTGATTGCGTTAGCGCAGCAGGCAAATGGGCAGTTTCAGCAACAGCGACGCCAGGTGATTGTGCTGGAAGATGGCTGTGCCGGCAGCGAACGTGAAGAGCCGTTTGCCAGCAGCATGAAAATGCGTGCACGGTTGATGGATGAGCGTTCGCCAGGCAAGCCAGTCACTGAACTAAAGATTATTATTCTGCATCCCATGCGTACTGGCCGCAGTAAAAACGATGATGGCCAGTTGCTGCCTGCGCATTTTATGCAGCTCATGCAGGTGGTGCTGAATGGGCAGGTGATTGTTGACGCGCAGACCGGTACCGGCATTGCGCGTAACCCTTACTTTACCTTTTATATACAAGAAGCCAAGGTGGGCGATGTGATTGCGGTAAACTGGCAAGATAACCTGGGTTATGAAGGTCATGGTCAGGTCACGGTGTCGGCCTGATTTTTAATCGTCAATTTTATTGATTAATAATATTTATCAGTAAAATTAGAATAATCAATTTTACATATGGTATGTGGTTGCTTAAAATGCATCCATTCGCTGTTGAAACACAGCAAATTTTAATTAAGTCCTGTTTAATAAATCATAAAGGAGAACTAAATGTCATTGATTAACACACAAGTACAACCATTCAAGGCGCAAGCATTCCACAACGGTAAATTTATCGAAGTGACTGAAGAGTCTTTGAAAGGCAAATGGTCTGTGTTGATTTTTATGCCAGCGGCGTTCACTTTCAACTGCCCGACAGAAGTTGAAGATGCAGCTGACAACTACGCAGAATTCCAGAAGGCTGGTGCTGAAGTGTACATCGTGACCACCGATACGCATTTCTCCCACAAGGTTTGGCACGAGACTTCACCAGCAGTGGGCAAAGCAAAATTCCCACTGGTTGGCGACCCGACACACCAATTGACACGTGCATTTGACGTGCATATTGATGAAGAAGGTCTGGCATTGCGCGGTACATTCGTGATCAACGCTGATGGCGTGATCAAAACTGCTGAAGTACATAGCAACGAAATCGCCCGTGATGTAAAAGAAACCTTGCGTAAGTTGAAAGCAGCGCAATACACCGCTGCTCACCCAGGCCAGGTTTGCCCAGCCAAATGGAACGACGGTGCTGCAACATTGACACCATCTTTGGACTTGGTAGGTAAGATCTAAATCTCTTTGAGATGACTTGAGCAAAGCCCTGCGCAAGCAGGGCGCTCAGGTAAAGTCACCCGGTTGTCTTTAATATGGCGGTGGTTTTACCTGAGCGAGCTTCCCCCCAACGACTTTTGATCGCCATACGAGATGGCCACGGCTTGTTGTTGCCGCAAGGTTTAGACAAGCGCGTGAATTTGGAGAATAAAAAATGTTAGACGATACCTTAAAGACACAACTGCAAACCTACCTGGGCATGCTGCGTCAGCCTATCCGTCTGATCGCATCCCTGGACAACAGCGACAATGCTGCAAAAATGCGCGAGCTGTTGCAAGAAATTGCTGCGTTGTCAGACAAAGTCAGCCTGGACGAAACCGGTGATGATGCCCGTAAACCTTCTTTCGTGATTGCTAAAGAGGGCGAGACCCGTGGCGTGCGTTTTGCGGCGATTCCATTAGGCCATGAGTTCACTTCACTGGTGCTGGCCCTGTTATGGACCGGCGGCCATCCGCCCAAAGTGGAGCAGGATGTGCTCGACCAGATCAAGGCGCTCGACAGCGATTTGAACTTTGAAGTGTATATGAGCTTGTCTTGCCATAACTGCCCAGACGTGGTGCAGGCAACCACCTTGATGACGGTGTTTAACCCGCGCATTAATGTGACGGTGATTGACGGTGGTTTGTATCAGGACGAAGTGAATGCGCGTAACGTGATGGCGGTGCCTGCTACCTTCTTGAATGGCGAGATGTTTGCCTCTGGCCGTATGCTGGTGGAAGAGTTTCTGGCCAAAGTCGATACTGGTGCAGTCGCAAAAGAAGCCGAGAAAATCAGCGCCAGAGAACCGTTTGATGTACTGGTGGTTGGCGGTGGCCCGGCGGGTGCTTCAGCTGCGATTTATGCCGCCCGTAAAGGCATACGTACCGGTATTGTGGCGGATCGTTTTGGTGGTCAGGTGAATGATACCCTGGCGATTGAAAACTTTATTTCAGTCAAGGAAACCGAAGGGCCAAAACTGGTGGCAGCCCTTGAAGAACACGTGAAAACCTATGACGTGGATATCATGCCCTTGCAACGTGCGGTTGCTCTGAGTGAGCCTCAAAAGGACAACAAACATGCTGGCCTGATTGAAGTGAAGCTGGAAAGTGGCGCGACCCTGCGTAGCAAGTCTGTGATTCTGGCCACGGGTGCACGTTGGAAAAACCTCAACGTGCCTGGTGAAGTGGAATACAAAAACAAGGGTGTGGCCTATTGCCCGCATTGTGATGGCCCTTTGTTTAAAGGCAAGCACGTGGCGGTAGTCGGTGGCGGTAACTCTGGTGTTGAGGCAGCGATTGACCTGGCCGGTGTGGTCGGGCATGTCACCTTGCTGCAATTTGACACCGAGCTTAAAGCCGATGCTGTGCTGCAACGCAAATTGCGCTCACTGCAAAACGTGACGATTTTAACCAGCGCGCAAACCACAGAAATTACCGGTGACGGTACCCGTGTCAATGGCCTGACTTACCTGGATCGCGTCAGTGGTGAGAGCAAGCATGTTGCACTGGAAGGTGTGTTTATCCAGATTGGCCTGGTGCCGAATAGTGACTGGTTAAAAGGCAGCGTGAACCTGAGCAAATATGGTGAAATCGAGATTAACAACCATAATGCCACTTCATTGCCAGGCGTGTTTGCGGCGGGGGATGTGACCACGATCCCTTACAAGCAAATTGTGATTGCCATGGGTGAAGGCTCTAATGCAGCGCTGGGTGCGTTTGATTACCTGATTCGCCAGTAAGTGTAGTAGCAATAAAAAACCTGCTTCGGCAGGTTTTTTATTTTGGGTGACTTGGAAAGCGGATCAGGAAACTAAAGACAATGAAACCGCTTCGGCGACTTTAATGCCATCCACCGCGGCGGACAAAATACCACCAGCATAACCAGCGCCTTCACCACATGGGAACAAACCTTTGGTATTGATACTTTGCAGACTTTCATCATCTCGCTTGATACGGATAGGACTAGACGTACGTGTTTCCACGCCAGTCAGAATGCCATCTTTCAGATCAAAGTTTGGAATCTGTTTAGCAAAGGCTGGAATCGCTTCGCGAATGGCTTCAATGGCGAAAGTGGGTAGCGCAGACTCAAGGTTGGTGAGATGTACACCAGGTGTGTAAGACGGTGTCACTTCACCAAATTCGGTAGACGGCTTATTCGCCAGGAAATCACCAATCAATTGCCCGGGCGCGGAATAATTACTGCCGCCCAGCACAAACGCCTGGCTTTCCAATTGGCGCTGTAATTCAATACCAGCCAATGGATGATCGGGGTAATCGACTTCAGGCGTGATGCCGACCACAATGCCTGCATTCGCATTGCGCTCGTTACGGCTGTATTGACTCATGCCGTTAGTCACGACGCGATTAGGTTCAGAAGTGGCCGCGACGACGGTGCCACCTGGACACATGCAAAAACTATACACGCTACGGCCATTTTTGGCATGGTGTACCAGTTTGTAGTCCGCGGCGCCCAGCTTTTGCAGAATATCGTCGCTATAACTTTTGCCGTAGCGCGCACGGTCAATCAGGCTTTGCGGATGTTCGATACGGAAGCCAATCGAGAACGGCTTGGCTTCGATATAAATGCCTTTTTCATGCACCATTTCAAAAGTGTCACGGGCGCTGTGGCCCACGGCCAGTACCAGGTGGTTGGTTGGCAGGTATTCACCGGTATGTACGGTGACACCCTGTACCTGTTGGTCTTTGACATCAATATCGGTCACGCGCTGGCTAAAGCGGATTTCTCCGCCCAGGCTGATGATAGTGCTACGCATTTCCTCCACCATGCTTACCAGCTTGAAGGTACCGATGTGTGGATGGCTGATGTAGAGAATTTCTTCTGGCGCGCCAGCTTTAACAAATTCCTGCAGCACTTTGCGGCCGTAATGTTTGGTGTCTTTAATCTGGCTGTAGAGTTTGCCGTCAGAGAATGTACCGGCGCCGCCTTCACCAAACTGCACGTTGGATTCTGGGTTCAATTCGCGTTTACGCCATAATCCCCAGGTGTCTTTGGTACGTTGACGGACTTCCTTGCCACGTTCTAGCACAATCGGTTTGAATCCCGCCTGGGCGAGAATCAGCGCAGCAAAAATGCCGGCGGGACCAAAGCCAACCACGACCGGTCTATGCGTGTTTTCTACAGCCTTTTCGGGCGCGGTCGTGACGAATTGATAAGTGGTATCCGGCGCAGGTTTGATATGTGGGTCTTTTTTAAACTTGGCTAAAATTTTCGCCTCGTTTTTGACTTCGGCATCAATGTTATACACATACAAGATCGCGTGCGATTTTCGCGCATCTACACCGCGTTTAAAAATCTCAAAACGGATTAATTCACTTTCAGGAATTTCCAGTCGTTTGAGGATCGCCGCCTTAATCTGGTCATCCTGATGTTTGAGGGTTTCAGCGTGTACCAGCGGCAGTTTGATTTCGGTAATGCGTAACATAAAGGTCTCGTGGATAGTGGTTATCTATCAAAACTCTATTTTATTATAATCAGACTAGTCGTATCATAGATTTTATTCGGCTTCGATTTAATCTGCGCAAAAAAATGACGATATAAACATCGTATGTTTAATTACAAGCGACGAATAATTATCCCGTTAATCATTGCTACTGCACTTTTGTGCGTTTCAATGGTGTGGCTGTTTATTGCCATGTATCAGCTTGTCTATTATTCAGAACAAAAAGACCTGGTCGACCGGCAGCGCTATGACATTGTGGCGCTGGGCAAAGCCATCACTAATGCTGAAAGCGGACAGCGCGGCTACTTGCTCACAGGCCATACCTTGTTTCTGGATACCTTGGAGCAGGGCCGTATCGAGACCAGGCAAGTGATGGCAAAGCTGGATAAGCAGTCGCTGGATGTGACTGAGATACGGCCTGAGCTGGAAAGAGTCAAACAGCTGGTGCATCAGAAATTTGACGTCATGGACCAGAGTATCCAGGTGCAATTGCATGCAGGCGAGTTTTCGCCACATTTGTCGCTGAGCAAGGACAAGGGGCGTGAAGTGATGAAGCTGATTGATGATCAGCTGGACGCGATTGATGGCAAGTTGCAGCGAATGAGGGAAAGCTTTGAGCAGGAAATCCGCAAGCGCATGTTTGCCTCTGTGGTGGGCGCGATTCTACTGGGGGTGCTGATTATTGGCGTATTGCTATTCTCTTATCGCAGTACGACGCATTTGCTGGAACAAGTGCTGGAAAATCAGGCCGTCGCCAAACAAGCCAGCCATCAGGCGGATCACGACTTGCTGACCGGCTTGCCTAATCGTCGCAGTGTCGATGTGCATCTGGCCAATACGTATCAATTGGCCAGGCATACCTCCAAGCAGTTTGCGGTGCTTTTTATGGATCTTGACGGCTTTAAGCTGGTGAATGATAAATATGGCCACGGCGTAGGCGATGCGTTGCTGATAGAAGTGGCTGATATGTTTAAAAAAGTACTCAGGCAATCTGACTTTCTGGCGCGCCAAGGCGGGGACGAGTTTGTGCTGGTGGTTGGCAGTTATTTATATCGCCACGAATTGACGCAGTTAGCAGAGCGCCTGATCAGATTATTTGCGCAGCCGGTGGTAGTACGCGGTATCCCGTTGGAGATCGGTGTCAGTATCGGTATCGCCGAGTATCCGCATCATGGCAAGCATGTGAAACAGCTGCTGCATGTGGCGGATAAGGCGATGTATGACTCGAAGAAAAACGGCAAAAACCGCTACAGGTTTGGGTCAGAATAAAGGCGCTTAGAACACGTCTTGCAGCATCTTTTTCAGTGACTGCACGGTGACTGCTTTTTTAGCCGTCAGTGACCATTCATCCAACGCCTCCAGCACTGCCATCAAGGTTGGCAAGTCGCGGCGCAGATAGCGCAAGCAGTAAGCAATCACTTCGTCTGGCAGTTTCATGCCGCGATCGCGGGCATGCGCGCGCAGGGCATCAGCTTTTTCATCGTCACTGAGCGGATGTAACTGGTAGACCAGTCCCCAGGCCAACCGCGTGGCCAGGTCGTCACGCAAGCCCATTTGTGTAGGCGCATGGTTGCCTGCAGTGACTAATACACCGCCTTCGGCCTTGATCTGGTTGTAGGTATCAAACAGCACGATTTGTGATTCTTCATCGAGTGTGTGCACATCGTCTGCAATGTGCGCGCCCATGTCTTGCGCGGCGAGCAGTAAATGGCTTTTACCACTGCCGGATTCTCCCCACAGGTAAATAAAGCGGGTGGTGGCCTGGCCAGCCAGGACGGCATGCACACTGGCAAGCGCCTCCTGGTTTTGTCCAACGATATAGTTATCAAAACTCGGCGCAGCCGGTGGTTGAATATTGAGCAACAGTTGTTTCACAGCGGTCGTTTCAGGTGTCTGGAATCACTCGTCCAGGGTTTGAATAATTTGCGGTTGGCTGCTCAAATAAGCTTCGCTACGCAAATAACTTTGTTTGGTGTGGCGCACCCCCACAGCAATGGCGGCGCTGACAGGTAATGCCAGCAATACGCCCGCAAAACCAAATAACTGGCCGCCTGCCATCAAGGCCAGAATGACAATGACGGGATGCAGGCCGATGCGGTCACCGACCAGAATCGGGGTGAGGATAAAGCTTTCTACCAACTGGCCGACACCAAACACCAGTAACACTGGCACGACTTCTGGCAACGAGGCAAACTGCAATAAGGCCAGTACCACCGCCAACACAAACGCCAGCGCAAACCCCAGGTAGGGCACAAAACTCAGCAAGCCGGCAATCATGCCGATAGAAAGTGCCATATCCAGGCCAGCCAACCATAAGCTGACACTGTAAAACACACACAATGACAGCATGACCGACAATTGGCCGCGCAAGAATTCGGCAACGACACGATCGATTTCAACCGACATGCTTTTGGCCCTGCCGACCCAGTCGCGCGGAATCAATTCGCCGATTTCGGCCACCATGTCATCCCAGTCGCGCAAGAAATAAAACAGCACTACCGGTAACAAACAGATATTGGCAAAAATGCCAATCAGGCTCAGGCTTTTCTGGCCAGCGTTGAGCAGAAAGGTGCCTATCATGCTGCCTGCGGTTTGCCAGTGCTCGGTGATCAGCTTTTGCACGTCGGCGTGATTCATGTCGAGGTGGATGCCAAATCGTTGCAGCAGCCAGGGCTCGACTTGCTGGTGAAAGTGATCGAGCAGCAGCGGCAGGCGTTGAGCGATCAGCATAGATTGCTGTTGTAGCAAGGGGATGATAATGAGCAGCAGGCCGGTGACAACCAGAATGACCCCCAGCATCACCAGCAGCGTTGCCAGTGTGCGGCCAATTTGCCAGCCCTTAATGCCGGTTTCACTCAGGCGGTCTACCAGCGGATCCAGCATATAGGCAATGACCGCCGCCGCCAGAAACGGGGTCAGGATAGGTTCCAGCAGGTAAAACAGGTAGATGAAGACCGCCGTCACAAGCCACCAGCGATGATCGCTGACAAATTGGGTGGCGACAGATTTCTGATGATCCTGGTCTGACATGGGCGTGTGTGACGCATCCGCACAATCCGGCATAGGTCGAAGCGGCAAGATGCGTTAAAATAATGATTATTTTAAAATTATACTGAATTTCAACGCTGTATCGCGCTTTGTTATAAACATCTGCGCTGCTTACAGTGGTTCACCTGATTAATCGCATTGAAAGAAATGAGAGTATCTTGACGACTTCTTCTGATAAAACTTCACTCACCTACCGTGATGCTGGTGTCGATATGGAGGCTGGTGATGCCTTGGTCGAGCAAATCAAGCCGTTTGCCAAGCGCACCATGCGCCCGGAAGTGATGGGCGGCATTGGCGGCTTTGGCTCGCTGTTTGCCATGCCTAAAAAATTCAAGGAGCCAGTACTGGTGTCCGGCACCGATGGCGTGGGCACCAAGCTGAAACTGGCTTTTCAGCTGGATAAGCATGATACCGTGGGTATCGACCTGGTGGCCATGAGTGTCAACGATATTCTGGTGCAAGGCGCTGAGCCGCTGTTTTTCCTCGATTATTTTGCCTGTGGCAAACTCGAAGTTGGCACCGCTGCCGCGGTGATTAAAGGGATTGCCCTCGGCTGTGAAGAGTCAGGTTGTGCGCTGGTGGGCGGTGAAACGGCCGAAATGCCGGGCATGTATCCTGCCGGTGAATATGACCTGGCGGGCTTTGCTGTTGGTTGCGTGGACAAAGCTAATATCATTGATGGTTCTACCATCAAAGCCGGCGACGTGGTGTTGGGCCTGGCTTCCAGCGGTGCGCACTCCAATGGCTATTCGCTGATCCGTAAGCTGATTGAAAAATCCGGTATCGATATGGAATCCGATTTTCATGGCCGCCGCTTTAAAGACGTGGTCATGGCACCAACCAAGTTGTATGTGAAGTCTATTCTCAAGTTGCTGGACACCCTGCCAGTAAAAGGCATGGCGCATATCACGGGTGGCGGTATTACCGAAAATATTCCGCGCGTGTTGCCAGCTGGCTTGACGGCAGAAGTGCAAAAATCCAGCTGGACCTTGCCACCGTTGTTCCAGTGGTTACAGGCACAAGGCAATATTGAGCCGATTGAAATGTACCGCACATTTAACTGTGGTATCGGCATGGCAGTGATTGTGGCGGCTGAGCATGCAGAGCAGGCGCAAGCTGTGCTGGCTGGCGCGGGCGAGACGGTGTACCGCATTGGCCAGATTCGTGAGCAACAAGCAGGTGAAGCACCAACCGTGGTCGTGTAATGCGTGATGGTGTAATGCTGCTTTTCAGCAATCACAAGCGCATCGCGGCCAGTCTGTTAGTCACGATGCTGCTGTTGGTATCGCCTGCATTGTCAGCGGCGCCCAAGCAGTTGACGCTCAAATATGACTTGCTGCAACAGGGCATCACCATCGGCACGGTCAAAGACCAGTTGAGTGTAACAGGCAACCGTTATCAAATCGCATCGCTGGCTGAGGGTAAAGGAATCTATAAGCTCATGGGTGAGCGCACACTCTCCAGCCAGGGCCAGGTGATTGCCAATGCCTTGCGCCCCAATCGTTTTGAGTCTCGTCAGTCCAAGCACCCAGATAAAGCACTGATCAGTGATTTTGACTGGTCAAAGAAAGTGCTTAAGATGCAGATTAAAGATGAACAAGCGACAGATAAGTTATCCAAGGGCACGCAGGATTTATTAAGTGTGATGTATTGCTGGATGTGGCAACCGCCTAAGGACAAGCAGGTGAGTTTTTCTGTCGCCAACGGTAAAAAACTGGCACCACATACGTTTGTGGTGACTGAGGAAACCACGCCATTGCAGACTGAGGCGGGGACGTTTAATGTGATTAAACTGACAGATGCAGATGGTGAGAAAACCCTGTATCTGGCCAAGGATAAGAATTACTTGCCAGTGAAGCTGGTGATTCAGGATGATGGTAAACGCATGGAACAGGTGATCACCAGTATCACCGGTCAGTAACAGGTTCTGCAGCGAGAGAAAGCGCGTGATGCAAGCATCAGCTCTGCGACACTGGATTCAACAGCATGTTTCATGGCCATTGGCGCTGGCACTCTGTCTGTCGTTATTACTGCATGTGTTTGCGTTTAGTGAAGTGAATTGGCGCAACTGGTTTGATAATGAAGTGCGTGCGCCTTCTGTATTGCAGGCACGATTATTACCGCCTCCCGCACCGCCTGTCTCTACTGCGTTGGCAAAGCCTGTGTCGCCGCTCAACTCACCCAAAAAGCAAGCTGCACCGCCGCCTGCGCAGGCTCCCGCTGTGACGCCAACGCCAGCAGCTGAATCGGCCACTGTGACAGATGCGCCGCAGGCGCCATTGGCCGATGCTGAGTCGCCAGCCATCAGTGAGGAGGATACGCAAAGCAGCTTGGCAGAAATCAATGCCTGGCATGAAATGGATCACCCTGAGGCTGTGCCGGATGATGCACAGCCGCCGCCTTACCAGCATGTGAGGACTGACTTTGTGGTGTTTGTGAACGGCGAAGAGCGGCCCGCGGGCAGTGCAGAAATTGAGTATGTTCGCGATACATCGGCCACTTATCGTTTGCGTTGGCTGGTGGAAGGGCGCGGTCTGTTAAAATTGCTATATCCCTCGCTAGAGCAGCAAAGCTCAGGCGAAGTGGGCCCAGGCGGTTTGAAGCCGCAATTGTATCGCTATGCCTTTGGCAGCCGCGCCAGTAAAACTTATGAAGCTGTGTTTGACTGGGAAACCAATGTGATTACCCTGAAAACAGCCAAGGGTGAGCAGCGCCGGGATTTGCGCGTCAATACGCAAGATATCCTCAGTTTTATGTACCAGTTTATGTTTGTGCCGCCGTTGCAAGAAATGCATGTGACGCTGACCAATGGCCGGCGCGTTGGTGAATATGAATATACGTTTGAAGGCGAAGATAGCCTGGTGATTGCTGACCAGACCATTCAGACGGTGCACATTGTGCACACACGTGGCGATACCGACGAAAAAGTAGAACTATGGCTGGCCAGCGATTATCGCTATGTGCCGGTCAAAATTAAAAAGCTGGAGAAAAACGGCATGGTGATTGAGCAAGTCGCCACGCGGTTGATCACCGAATAATGTAAGTATTTGAAAGATTCTGATGAACCAATCCCTGATGCGCCAGACGGCGATGTTGTTAAACGACATACTGAAGTTCGAAAGTCCGGCCGATGCCAAGCTCAGCGAATTTTTTCGCCAACATCGTGAGTTAGGTACCAAAGACCGTGCATGGGTGGCTGAAACCGCTTATGGTGTCTTGCGCCGTTATCGTTACCTGCGCGAAGTCTCTGTCAGTGAGACAGACGAGCAGGAAGATACGCGTAAACTGATTATTGCCTGGTGGCTCAAGATTGAAGGCAAAAGCATTCGTGACTTAGATGAGATGCTGGATGAGCGCCAAAAAGAATGGGCAGTGGCCATTAAAAGCAAAAACAGTGAAGGCTTTGCGCCAGCTGTGCTGGCCGATGTACGCGACTGGTTCTGGAACAAGCTGGTCGAGCAATATGGCGAGGCTGAAGCCATGACCATTTGCCGCAGCATGTTTGAGCAAGCGAGCCTCGATTTACGCGTGAATACCATCAAGTCCAACCGTGAAGAAGTGCTGGCGCGCATGCTGGCAGAAAACACAGTGAAAGATAACGTCATCGCCCCAACCCCTTATTCACCTGTGGGCATCCGCATGGGCGCACGTCTCAATATCGGCAAACACATCCTGTTCACCGAAGGCAAAATTGAAGTGCAGGACGAAGGCAGTCAGTTGTTGAGCTACCTGGTCGCGCCTAAACGCGGGCAAATGGTGGCCGATTTATGTGCAGGTGCTGGCGGTAAAACCCTGGCACTGGGCGCACTCATGAAAAACACCGGCCGTTTATATGCGTTTGATGT
The DNA here is from genome assembly GCF_002454655.1 of Methylophilus sp. UBA6697. Classification (NCBI taxonomy): domain Bacteria; kingdom Pseudomonadati; phylum Pseudomonadota; class Betaproteobacteria; order Nitrosomonadales; family Methylophilaceae; genus Methylophilus; species Methylophilus sp. UBA6697. Next base: position 3,043 of record NZ_DKJH01000013.1, on the reverse strand, counting down.
GTCTGAAAAACGCCTGAATAACCTGGGTCAACGCTTGAAACGCAGCGGCTTGTCTAATCTGCAAGCGCAACTCATCAACAACGAAAACGACTTGAAACTCAAACGCCTCAACGGCAAATTTGACCGCGTGTTGGTCGATGCGCCATGTAGTGGCCTGGGTACCTTGCGCCGTAACCCTGACCTGAAGTGGCGTCAGGCGGAAGAAGATGTTGCCGAGTTAAACGTCAAGCAAACCAATATCCTCGCCCGTGCCGCCAAACTGTGTAAAGCAGGTGGCCGTGTGGTATATGCCACATGCAGTTTGTTGCGTGACGAAAACGAAGCCATTGCCGAAGCGTTTTTACAAGCGCATCCTGAGTTTAAATTGGTGCCTGCCAATGAAGTGCTGGCGCAGCAGAATATCGTGTTAGATACCGGCGACTATCTGAAGTTACTGCCGCATTTGCATGGCACGGATGGTTTCTTTGCAGCGGTATTTGAAAAAGCGGCTTAGCTATTAGCTGCCTCTGCGCAGCCTTTTTATTCGATCAGGTGGTCTGCTTGCATTTGTTTGATCGCATGTGCAGCAACCTCTTGATTGGTGCTTGTCGGTGCATACACTTCGGCGCGGTAATGCCATACAGCGCTTGATTCAGTGGCAGGGCGTATCCAGATATCTACGGTGTAGTTTTGTAAATACTTTGCGGCAGCGACTTTACCTGATTCCAACGTAATGGAGAGAATATGGCTAGGTTTATGCCGTTGAGCTGCTTCCATCAATTTGGATAAGTTATTTATTTCATATCCTTTGACCGTATATTCACTGACTGGAATGCCTGCATGATTCAACTGCTGTTGCAGTTCTACTGCGACTGCATAGGCTTGATGATTCAAAATGTCTTTGCGATTTTGTTCAGGCCGAACAATCATGAGTTGATTGATATTGCCCAAGGGGCCGCGTTTTACTTCTGAAGTTGCTTTAATATCACTACCCGTACTGGCGCAAGATGCAAGAAAAATTAATCCGGCAAAAGTGATCGCGTAGTTTTTTATTAGCATCATTATCCTTATTTCTATATTAGCCATGAGCGTGATTAAGCTTTCTGGATTTAGGATTGTCAGCAAGGTATTTCATCTCCCGACATGAATATTAACGTATGTAAACTTTATACGTGTTGGTGGTTTTGCACAATGTAATTATTTTTAAGGATGTCGTGTAAATGAAAAGCATTGGACTCAATGGACAAATCTTTTTCGCCGCTACCGCCGCGGTGGCACTTGGCCTTTTTGCACATGGCAAACAAGTTGATAACGCTTTATATGCCGCCAACCTGGTCGGCACCCTGTTTATCGACCTGCTCAAAATGGTGATGATCCCGCTAGTATTTTGTGCCATCGTCACCGGCATCGCCAATCTGCGTAAACATAGTCAAATTGATATTGTCTGGAAAACCACACTATTGTTTTTTGCTACGACTACCATCATTGCAGTCGTTATCGGCTTGGGTGCCAGCCATCTTTTCCAGCCTGGGGCAGGTTTACACCTCAATATGTTTGCCGATGCCCTGCAGCAGTTTGAAACCAAGCAGCTCACCTTGCCTGAGTTCTTCACGCAATTTCTGCACGGCATCTTTATGAACCCGTTCAAAGCGCTGGCTGAGGGCAATATCCTGGCCATTGTGGCTTTTGCCTTGTTGCTGGGGATTGCGCTGGTAGTATCTGCCGAGCGTTACCCACACTTGCTGGCTGTGTTTGAAGAAGGCATGGCGGTGGCGATGCAGATTATCAACTGGATTATGCGCCTGGCACCTTTTGGTATTGCCGCGTTGCTATTCAAACTTGTCGCCACGCAGGATGTGAGCCTGTTTGCCAGCTTGACCAAGTTTATGCTGGTGGTGACCGGGACCACCTTGTTTCATGGTCTGGTCGTGCTGCCACTCTTGTTATTCCTGCTTACCGGCAAACGTCCGTGGTGGTTTTTACAGCGGGCACGTGAGTCCCTGCTCACGGCATTTGCCACCAGTTCGAGTAATGCCACCATGCCGGTGACCATGCGTTGCGCGACAGAACATATGCAGGTGAAGCCTGAAATTGCAGGCTTTGTGGTGCCGCTGGGCGCCACCGTGAATATGGATGGGACCGCATTGTACGAAGCCGCGGCTGCTTTGTTTGTTGCACAACTGGCTAGTATTGACTTGTCACTCGGGCAGCAACTGGTGGTGTGCTTTACCACCATGATCGCCGCCATGGGCGCACCGGGTATCCCGAGTGCGGGTATGGTCACCATGGTCATGGTATTGCAAAGCGTGGGCTTGCCCGCAGAGGCCATTGCCATTTTATTACCGATAGACCGCTTGCTGGATACTGTACGTACTGCGGTGAATGTGGAAGGCGACATGATAGGTAGCCTGGTGGTACAACATCGAATCGAAAAATTAGCGCAATAAATCGCCATGACTGAATTAATCATCAAACCTGCCCAGGTGCAGGATGCCGATGCCATTTCGGCACTGGTCAATCGTGCTTATCGCGGCGAAAGCAGCCGGGCAGGCTGGACCACAGAGGCTGATCTGCTGGATGGCAAACGCACGACGACCGGCGATGTACTGGCATTGTTAAATCGTCATGATGCCGTGATCCTGACTGGCTGGGTCGCGGAGACGCTGATGGTCACGCTGTGTGCCGAATGGCATGCGGATGAACAAGTCGCACATCTGGGCATGATTGCCGTAGAGCCAACGGCACAGAATCGTGGCTATGGTAAAAAGATAATTCTGGCGGCCGAGCAATTGTCGGTTGAGCGCTGGGGCGCGCCTGCCAGTCAAATGGCTGTGGTTAGTGTGAGGCAGGCGCTGATTGCGTTTTACCAGCGGCTTGGGTACCAGGCGACGGGGGAATTAAAGCCTTTTCCTTATCTGCCGGAGATGTGGCAGGCGAAGGTGGAGAATATGCAGTTGATCACTTTACAAAAGAATTTGATCGTTTAATTGATTGCTGGATTAGGCTGGGAAAGTAATTCTTTGGCGGGTTGTTTGGGAGGTTGCTTTTCGCCTTTTCGGCGAGT